>NZ_BAAABL010000041.1:0-69386 GCF_039520965.1 Halarchaeum salinum | reverse complement strand
GTGTACGGCGCTTTCAATTCGTTAGAGCTGATTCAGCAAACCATGAGAACTCTTCTATGACACCCTCATGGGTACCAAAAAACCCCTCTGCGAACTTATATCCAGTAAGCGGCCATAGGACTGATTGAGTCACCCGCTCAGAGAAAGCCCCTGTTGAGGCAGGGGCAAGAAGTGGGTGATTCAGGCTACACCCATGACGACCCACGAACGCAGAACAATAGTCAGTTTCGGCGTACAGAACCATAGCCACCCCACAGAGACGACCGTCGTCGAGGAGGAGGATGGGGATGTTTGAAGCAGTAGACGACGAGAATAACGTCATCATCGGCCTCTGTCAATCCCGTGACGACGCAGAAGATGTGTTACACGACGACGATACCGAGGCGTCATCAATCATCCCACGATGGTCCTCTGACAGCACTGGCAGGGGATTCACGTTCACTAACGAGCTTCACGGCGTCACAATCCGCGTCGTCGCCTCAGAAGACGAGTGGATCACTCAATTAGTCGACGACGAGGATGGTTCCGTCAAAGCAGAAGAAGACTATGCAGAGTTGGAAAGCGCCTTAGCACGGGCACTCTCGTACTCTGAGACGTATGAGGACTACGGGATTGGCGGTCGTTGGGAGACGGATGGCGAGGAACGTGAGAAGTGGACTCGAAACCTACCCTGATAGCGTATAGAGTCCCCTTCCGCGACGCCGAATAGCGTCACATACCGTCTTAGTCAAGAAAGGGGACTCGGACCCCTCTCTCTGTACTTCTTCTCTAAGTCGTCGTCAAGCAGTTGTAGGTACTGTTGTGTCGTCTCTATGGAGGTATGGCCCATTATCTTCTGCAAAGTCCGTATATCCATACCATTATCTAATGAGTCTACTGCGAACGAGTGGCGAAGGGTGTGGACTGTGATTTTATGCCTCTCAGCTCCTTTCCCGTCAATATAGATCGTTTCCTGTAACCCAGCGTTTTCAGCCGCCTCAGACACTATTCCACGAATCGTACTCGTCGCCAAATATCCGTTATGCCGACTAACAAACAGTTTGTTAGAGTCGTGAACAGACGTATTTGAGTCTCTATACCCTCCTTCAAGCCACTTCCCGAAGTCACGTTCTAAATCAGGGGGGTAGAACACGGTTCGAGTTGAATCTGTTTTGCTTGCATAGACATTCTCGATACGCCGTTTATCCCGATTCAATTGAGAAATATCAATATCACATAACTCGTTGACCCGTAATCCAGTATAGAATAGGGTTTTGATGATAAGTCGGTTCCTGAAAACGGGGGAAGAGACGGACTTCACGAGTTTTGAAACGTCATCGGCATTCAGGTAGTAGATCGCTTCCCCCGACTCCACTTCCCGCTTACTTCTGTCTGTAAGGCTATCAAAGTCGCCCCACTCAACTTTCTCCATCGGATTAGAGGAAACCACTTCATCTTTCTCTAATACTCCATATAGACGGCTTAGGCCGTTATAGTAGCCTCTGACAGTCCCCGTAGCATAGCCTCGGTTAGCTAACTCAAGAACATACCGCTCAATATCTCTATAATCCACATCACCTACCTCTTTTTCTTGCTCAGTAAGCCACGAATCAAAATCCTTCATCTGAGAGCGACGATTCTCTATGGTTGAACTTGCCTTCTTCAAGGACTCTCGTTCAAGAAAATCCGAAATACTCTCCCTCATGAATCCCTCCAATAAACCCGTCCGTCACCATCTGGATTATCCTTCGAGTGGACCTTCTCAGTTGTCTCCTCTAATCTGTTGATAGTTTTCTCTACCTGATAGGGGGTGCTATGCATATATTCAGAGATGTCCTTAATGGTACCCGAACGGACTTGATGGCTCAGAGAAGGATTACCCGTAAACACCCGTTCGTGTTCCTTAGTATCTGGTTCTGCCTGTGGAAGGCACTGGTACACAGGATTTGTTTCATACGGTTCTGGTTTCCCTGAGTCCTCTGAGGCAAGACCGTCAACTGTTGCTTGAATATCCTCCAGCTTGGGGTTAATCTCACTCCGAATTTCACCCACAATATCTAACCCACTAAAATCATTCTCTGTATCCCCTATTTCCCCCTCACTACCTTCGGCCATCTCCCTCGAAACTGAGAGTCGAAGCAAGTGAGAGAGAGAGTCTACTTCAGGGGTTTCAGAAACGTACTCGTCCCACTCCCTCTTTGTCTGAACGTCTACACGGAAATTGATCTGCGAACGTTCTTCCATCCTACCCGTATCCACAGAGCAGGGACGTATAGAACTATGCTATAATCCTATTCTCATTTGCCCCAGAAGGGGTCCCGTTTGCGCTGCGTTTCGAGGTACTGGTGGAGCGCCTCGCGTTCGTCCGCCGGGATCTCCTCGAGGAGTTCCTGTTCGAGGACTTTCGCGTGTTTCTCGGGGAGATCGACCCAGAGCTCGTCGCCCTCGTCGATGCCGCGCCCGACGGTCGGGCCGTCGATACTGACCGCAACCTCGTTGCCGGCCCGGACCTCGTCAACGTCCTCGCCCTGATCCTGGATGCCTTTCACGACGCCGACGCGCTCGATCTCGTTGCCGTCGAAGTAGCCGACGGGCGTGTTGCGCTTGAGGGTGCCCGAGAGCACCTCAACGCCGACGACGGCGGGGTCGGACTGGCGGAAGACGTGATCCGTGAGGATGCGGAAGCGCGCGGGGCGCATCACGTTCTCGAAGACGGCCTCGCGCTGGCGGCGCTCGATATCCTCGACGAACGCCTCGTACTCTTCGACGAGCTGGTAGATGACGTCGCTACGGAAGACCCGGACGTCGTCCTGCTCGGCGCGCTCGGCGGCGTCGCCGAGCGTGTCGACGTTGAACCCGAGGATAGCGCGATACTCCTCCTCGTCGACCGTGGTCGCCATCGCCACGTCGCGGGGCGCGATGTCGCCGACTTCAGCACGCATAATGGGGATTTCCGCCTCCTCCATCGCGTTCGCCATCGCCTCGAGGCTCCCGAGGGTGTCGGCCTTCACGACGACGCCCTCCTCGCCGGTGTCGACGGCGACCTCCGCGAGCTCCTCTTGGACGTCAGCGATGACGTCGTCGAGGTCACGCCCGCGGACCGCGCGGACCGGCGCGCCCGCGATCGCATCGTCGAGGTCGGGCGCGGCGATCTTCACGCCAGACGCGGCCGCGATCTCGTCGACCTTCTCGAAGCGGCTCTCGGTGCGGATCTCGGCGAGCGGCCGGGGTTTGAGGAGCGCGCGGACGTCCGTCACGATCGGCCCGTTGACGCCGCCGACGACGATGGTGTCGTCCGCACGAATGGTGCCGTCGTAGAGGATGACGTCGAGCGTCGTCCCGAAGCCCTGCTCCTCTTTGACTTCAAGGACGGTGCCCGCGCCCGGTCCCGTCACGTCGATCGCCATGTCCTCCTTCATGTAGCGCTGGGCGAGGCCCATGAGGACGGCGAGCAGGTCCGGGATCCCTTCGCCGGTCATCGCCGACACCGGCACGACGCCGACGTTCGAGCGGAAGTCCTGCACGCGCCAGTAGAAGTCGGAGGTGAACCCCGCATCGGAGAGTTCGCCGATGATCTCGTAGAGCTTCTCGTTGAACTGCTGCTCGACGCGATCCGACTGGGCCTCGAGGCTCTGTTGGATCGGCGCGTCCTCGTGGATCTGCCAGCCGGGGATGGTGTCCACCTTGTTCGCGGCGACGACGAACGGCGTCTGTGAGTCCGCGAGGATCTTGATTGCCTCCTCGGTCTGTGGCTGGAAGCCGTCGTTCACGTCGACGACGAGGATGGCGATATCAGCGAGCGCCCCCCCACGCGAGCGCAGTGTCGTGAACGAGTGGTGGCCCGGGGTGTCGATGAACAGCAGGCCGGGGAGGTCGAACTCGGTCGGGTCGACGAGGCTTCCCGCGACCTCCCCGACGACATCGAGCGGGACGGCAGTCGCCCCGATGTGTTGGGTGATGGCTCCCGCCTCACCCTCGATGACCGTGGACCCCCGAATCTTGTCCAGTAGGCTGGTCTTCCCGTGATCGACGTGTCCGAGAACGGCGACGATGGGGGTTCTGAGACCCCCGTGTTGTGTATCTCCCGACATTGAAACCCACGCCAGAACGGCTGTTATCCGAATTCAGCAGGTTGGGACAGGTAAATCCCCCGATCGGTCCCGCCGCATCCAATCTCCACCGCGGATCGGCTCGGCGGACGGACGCGAGCCGACCGTTTAAGTGGAACGGGGTCACAGACACGGGTATGGCCGACATCCTCGCCGAGAACCTCTCCGGGAAAGCAGTCATGGGGTCGGACGGAACCGAACTCGGGATGCTGTACAACATCACGATGAACCTCAAGACGGGGGCGCTCTCGGATCTGCTCGTCGAGCAGACCGAGGAGACGGACCAGATCTCCCTCGACTTCCCGACCGACGACCACGGGCGCTATCGCATCCCGGTCGGGCGCGTGCAGGCCGTCAAGGACTACATCGTCGTCGAGCGCTAGTGCACGTCCTCGATTCGTCGGCGTTCATCGACGAGTACGATGTCGAGGGCCCTGCGGCGACCGTTCCGGGCGTCCGCGAGGAGCTGAAGGACGCCGCGAGCTACCGCCTCACTGCCCTCGAAGGCTCCGGGATGCGCGTTCACGTCCCCGACGAGGCCGCGATCCGGCGTGTCGAGGACGCGGCAACGCGCACCGGCGATGCGGACGTCCTCTCCGAGACGGACGTGCGCGTCCTCGCCGCGGCGCTCGAACTCGACGCCGTGCTCGTCACGGATGACTACGCGATGCAGAACGTCGCAGACGCCCTGGACCTCAGCGTCGAGAGCGTCTCGAAGGAGGGGATCACCGAGCGCCGCGACTGGAACTTCCAGTGTCAGGGGTGCGGCCGCGAGTTCGACGAGGACCGCGAGCGCTGCCCCGTCTGTGGCTCCGATCTCGCGCGAAAGAACCCGAACTAGGTGGCGAACACGAACAGCGCGCCGAACTGGATCGCGTCGTAGCCGCCGTGGGCAAGCGCGGCCGCGACGACGCTGTCGGTGCGCTCGTAAACGGTACCGAGGACGAGTGCGACACAGCAGAGCCGTGCGAGCGTGACGCCGAGAGCGAGCGTGCTCACACCGGGCGTCGCATACGCGGGGAGGTGGACGAGCGTGAAGACGAGGCTGGCGAGCACGATCGCCGCGCGGCGCGAGAAGGCGCTGTACAGACGCTTCTGAACGACGTTGCGCATCAACAGCTCCTCGCCCGGCCCGACGAACAGCAGGGAGACGGGGACGAGGAGGAGACCGAGCCACGGCGTCTCGCGGATCGCTGCGACGGTCCCGTGGGTCGCGCCGCCGATCCCGAGCGCGTTGGCGACGACGCCGGTCGCACCGAGGACGACGAACATCGCGACGAGGCCGCCGCCCGCCCACAGTGCGGCGCGCCGGTCGAGGCGGACGTCGAAGTACGTTAGGGGCCGGCGCGTGACGACGACGTAGCCGAGCGCGGTGAACGCGAGTGCGAGTGCGAAGCCGGCCTGTGCGACGGCGAGCCGGAGGGCAATTGGTGGGTCGAACGCGCTCGCGATCGAGGTGACGACGAGCTGGACGACCGTGCCCGCGAGCAGCCCGACGATGGCGAGCGCGACGACGACGCCGAGCGAGCCGACGCGCGCGGGACGGTCGGGCTTCGATGCGGTGGCGCTCACTCGCGGGTGACGCGGAGGCTCGTCGTCTCATCGAGCGCGTCCGCGCCGCGGAGCAGGTCGCGAGCGACCTCTTTCCCCCACTCGACGGCAGGCTGCGTGAACGTCTCGACGCCGTAGAGCTCGCCGGCGAGGACGGTCGCGGCCTCCATGCCGTAGAGGAGGCCACCGACCGAGGCCGCGTCGACGCGCTCGATCTCGATGCGGACGTTCGGGAGCCCGACGTCCGCGAGGCTGGCCTCCGTCGCTTCGAACTCGGCGTCGCGCAGCTCGCCGAGCGACGCGCCCTCAAGATAGTCGAGCCCCTCCAGCTCCGCGCTCGGGATCGCGACGTCTGGGCCGTCGCGCGCGTGAACGAACGTCACGAGCTTGTCGTTCGGGCCGGCGCGATAGAGCTGGAGCTGGCTGTGCTGGTCGGTCGCGCCGAGCGCGCGCACCGGCGTCTGGCCGAGGCCGTCCTTTCCGAGGCTCTCGGCGCTCAACTGGGCGTACCACTCGGCGTACGTTTCGAGGGTTTCGTGATAGGGCATCACGACGTTCACGTTCGCGCCGCGCGCGGCGAGGGCGTACGTGATCGCGCCATAGGCGTACGCGGGCGTCTCGTAGAGCGATCCCGAGAGCGACTCGCGCTCGGCGCTCGCACCCGTGACGACACTCTCGATGTCGATGCCGAGAATCGCGGCGGGCGCGAGGCCGACGGTCGAGAGCGCGGAGAAGCGCCCGGGGACGCCGTCGGGGACGGGGAGCACGGGGAGATCGTGTTCGTCGGCGAGGTCACGGAGGTTGCCCGAGTCGCCGGTGGTGACGAGGGTACGCTCGGTCCAGTCGACGCCCGCGTCCGCGTAGGCCTCGCGAACGACGAGGAAGTTCGCGAGCGTCTCCGCGGTGGTGCCCGAGCGCGAGACGACGTTCAGCGCGGTCGATTCGAGATCGAGGTCGTCGAGGAGTTGCGACACCTGCGCCGGGTCGACGTTGTCGAGGTAGTACGCCTCGCCGTCGGTGTCGAGGGCGTCCGTGAGCGTCGCCGCGCCGAGCGCGCTGCCGCCGATGCCGACGGTGAGGACGGCCTCGGAATCGGCAAGCGGCGCGACGGCGTCGCGGATCGCGGCCGTGTCGACGCGTTCGGGGAGGTTCAGCGCGGCGTAGCCGAACTCGTCGTCGGCCATCCCGCGCTCGATCCGCTCGTGCGCGTCGGCGACGCGCCTGTCCAGTCGATCCAGATACTCCCGGGAGACGCCGGGCGCGGCGACCGCGTCGAGCGCGTTGCCGATGTCGATGTCCATACGCGCACCACGGCGCGCCGCCGCCAAGAGGGTTGTCCATCGGTGGCGTGCGCCGCGCTGAGGTTCACGCACGGCGAAACCCGGAAAAGGCCGAGCGGAGTAAGAACGATATGAGCGAGCAGGAGAAGTCGAGCACGTACCTCGTGACGCACGCCGAGGAGTCCTCGGCGGTGCTCACGGACGTCCACGGCGGGCAGGTGCACACCCTCTCGGACAACCCCGGCGTTGAGGCGGGCGAGGTCGTCGAGGCGACCGTCTCGCCCGACCCGCCGATGGAGGTCACCTACTCCGTCGTCGAGGTGACCGAACGCTACACCGTCGACGTCTTTGCAAGCGAGGAGGCCCCGACCCAACAGGCCCGCGAGCTGGCCGAAGGCCTCCCCGAGGGCGACCTCGCGACCGCGGAGCGCGCTGGCGACGGCGAGATCCACGTCCTCGCGGTCCCCGAGGACGACACCGAGGAGGCTGTCGCGGACATCGTGGACGATCAGGCCACCGTCGAGCGCGCCGCGCGCGTCGGTGCGAACCGCGTCGAGGTCCGCTCCGAACCCGGTCTGATCAACGTCCGCTACCTGCCGTAACGTGCTTTTTCGCCCCCGAAACGTGAACCGTCCGTCCGACGAGTGACGCGTATGGTCCCGTGGCCCCTCGCGGGGTGGTCAGATCCTGCGTCTGTCGCCACCCTCCTCGTCGTGCGCGTCGCCTGTAACGTCGCACTGTGCCTACTCGTTGCGTCCGCGGACGGGACGAGGGCGCGCTCGACCATCGCCGCGGTGACGTTAACTGGCTGTTCTGCTGTCCTGATGACCGTCGTCGTCGGCGGGACGTTCGGTCGTCCCGCCGGTCTCCTCGACATCGGGGTGCAGGTCGTGCTTCTCGTCCTCGCCGGCTACGCGACCTGTTCGTCGTCCGCGCGCTGGCGCACGCTCGCGTTCGGCTCCGCCGCGCTCTCCACGATCGCGCTCCTCCTCCTCTCGATCGTGCTGTACGGTGAGGCCACCGTCGCGCCGTAGCCGTCGCGGCGACGCGCTTTTGTTCTGACCTCCCGTAAGCGACGGTGTATGATGGCGACGACGCACGCGCTCGCCGGCCTGCTCGTGGGAGTGGGCGCGAGCGCGCTCACGGGCGACGCCGCGCCGCTCGTCCTCGCCGCCGGCGCGTTCGGCGGGCTCTTCCCCGACTTCGACCTCTACGCCGGCCACCGGAAGACGCTTCACTTCCCGGTCTACGGGTCGTTCGCGGCGGTGGTCGGCGTCAGTGTCTACGCCGTTCTCGGAACCACCGTTGCACTCGCCGTCGCGGTCTTCCTGCTCGCAGCGGCGCTCCATGCCGCGAGCGACGCCCTCGGCGGCGGCCTCGAACTCCGGCCGTGGGAGGGGACGAGCGAGCGCGCGGTGTACGACCACTTTCGTCGGACGTGGTGGCGGCCCCGCCGCCTGATCCGCTACGACGGCGCGCCCGAGGACGCCCTCGTTGGCCTCGTCCTCGCAGTGCCGGGCTACCTCGCGACGAGCGGGACGCTCCAGTCGCTCGTCGTCGTCGGCGTCGCGGTCTCCGTCGGCTACGCGGTGGTCCGCAAACCGATGGTGGCGCTCGCCGAACGCCTCGTCGCGGCGACGCCCGACCCGATCCTCAATCACGTCCCCGATCGCTTCGTCGGCGACGTTCGGTGATCCTTGGGAGAGCGGGTCCGACACCGCCGACATAAGCGAAGTCTTATCCGAAACGCCACCGCTATTCGAACGCATATGCCCTCGTTCGACGTTCCGGAGGTGGACTACACCCGGTACTCGAACCGGCAGCTCGCGGGCGTGCCACTCGCCGTGCTCGCCCTCGCGTTGCTGGTGCTCGCCGTGTGGTACGTCCTCAACGGCACGCCGGTCTCGCTCGGTCTCGAATTCACGGGCGGAACGGAACTCACGCTACACGCCACGTCCGCGCAGGCGGCTTCGCAGGACGCGGTCCGACAGGCCTTCTCGACGCCCGTCTCCTCCATCCGTGCGATCCCCTCGCGCTCCAACACGTACGTCGCAACGTTCAGCTCCGGGGCCGACGCGAGCGCGCTCCAGAGCCAAGCCCGTGCTGCGGGCTACGAAATCGTCTCGACGACCAGCACGTCCGCGACGTTCGGCGCGCAGTCCCAGCGCTTCGCCCTCCTCGGGCTGCTCGGCTCCTTCGTCGGAATGGCGGTCATCGTCTTCGCCCTCTTCCGGACGGCCGTCCCGAGCGGTGCCGTCGTTCTCTCCGCGTTCGGCGACATCGTCATCCCCCTCGCGCTGATGAACCTCTTCGGCATCAAGCTCACTCTCGGCACCGTCGCTGCGCTCCTGATGCTCATCGGGTATTCGGTCGACTCCGACATCCTCCTCACGAACCACGTACTCAGGCGCTCGGGGAGCTTCTACGAGAGCGTCGACCGTGCGATGAAGACCGGTGTGACGATGACCGTCACGTCGATCGTCGCGATGGCCGTCATGGCCGTCGTGGCCTACGCCTTCGGGATCGAACTGCTCGCGAGCATCGGGCTCGTGCTCGTCTTCGGTCTCGCGACCGACCTCATGAACACGTATATGCTCAACCTCAGTCTGCTTCGATGGTACAAGTACGAGGGGGTGAGCCGGTAGATGGTCGACCTCCGTTCGAACTGGCGGGTCATCCTCCTCGTCGTCCTCGTCCTCGGAAGCGTCGGCGCGCTCTTCGTCCCCGGTGCCGGCCCCGTCGTCGGCGGTGCCCCGGATAATGCGACCGCCGGTGGCGGCCCGACGAACCTCCAGTACGGGCTCCAGCTCTCCGGTGGGACGCGTGTCCGTGCGCCCGTCGTCGGCCTCACCGCCGAGAACGTCACCCTCCCGAGCGACGCGGGCGAGCGCGCGACGATCGCCACGACGCTCGCCGACAACCTCGACAACGTCTCCTCAACCGACGTTCGACTGCGTCTCGCGAGCAGCGGTGACACCGTCGAGGTGTTCGCGAACGTCACGCCCGCGCAGTTCCGCAGCGCGCTCGGTGCCGCCGGCCTCAACGCCGAGTCGGCCACGATTCGCGACGGCGTCACCGCGGCCACGCGCGACGATATCGTCGAGACGCTCTCCAACAAGGTGAACTCCCTCGGGTTCTCCGGGGCACAGGTCTCCGTGCAGTCGACCGTCGGCGGCGGGGCACACTACATCGTCGTCGAGGTGCCGAACGCCGACCTCTCCGAGGTCCGCGACCTCGTCAGCAGCCGCGGGCAGGTCGCCGTCCTCGCCTACCACCCGGCGAACAACACCGCACAGACGAACGACACCGTCCTCACGAACGAGGACATCCGGCGCGTCAGCGACGCCCGGATGCAACAGGGCTCCTTCGGCTCGGTGCCGGTCGTCCCCATCACGCTCACCGAGAGCGGTGGGGCATCGTTCGCCGAGGCGATGCAGGAGTACGGCTACACCAGTAGCGCCGGCATCAGCAACTGTCAGTACCCGAACGGCACGCCCGGTGACGAGTACTGTCTGATCACCACCCGCGACAGCAACGTCGTCGGAACGTACGGAATGGGCGAGACGCTCGCCAACTCGATCGAAAGCGGCGACTTCCAGAAGACGAACTCGTTCGTCCTCCAGACGAACTCGATGAGCCAGGCGCGACAGATCGCCATCGACCTCCGCGCCGGCGCGCTGCCGGCGGCCCTGGACATCGAGAGCGGTGACGTCTACCAGATCGA
This sequence comes from Halarchaeum salinum, assembly GCF_039520965.1. Classification (NCBI taxonomy): domain Archaea; kingdom Methanobacteriati; phylum Methanobacteriota; class Halobacteria; order Halobacteriales; family Halobacteriaceae; genus Halarchaeum; species Halarchaeum salinum. Next base: position 58,743 of record NZ_BAAABL010000041.1, on the reverse strand, counting down.
CGCGTCGCTCGCCGAGCGCTTCAAGCCGCTCAGCTTCCTCACGGGGCTCATCGCCGCGATCGCCGTCAGCCTCGTCGTCTACCTCCGCTACGGGCGCGCGAAGATCGCCGCCCCGATGCTCGTCACGGCGCTAAGCGAGGTCGTCATCCTCCTCGGCTTCAGTTCGCTCGCCGGCCTCTCCTTGAACCTCTCGCACATCGCGGGGTTCATCGCGGTGATCGGGACGGGGGTGGACGACCTCGTCATCATCGCCGACGAGGTCACCACCGAGCAGGTCTCCTCCGATCGGGTCTTCCAGAGTCGCTTCCGCAAGGCCTTCTGGATCATCGGCGGCGCGGCCGCGACGACGATCGTCGCGATGAGCCCGCTCGCCGTCCTCTCGCTCGGTGACCTCCGCGGGTTCGCCATCGTCACCATCCTCGGCGTCCTCATCGGCGTGCTGCTCACGCGGCCCGCCTACGGTGACATCCTGCGCTATCTGCTCACCGACGAGAACTGAGGCGGCATAGCGCTTTTGTCGGTCGCTGCTGTTTTCCGCGGTATGCCCTCCGAAACGTACGACGAGACGTATCGCGCTAGCCGTGACGCCCTCCGCGACACCGTCCTCGACGTCGTTGCGACGCTGTTCGCACTCCTCGTCGCGCTCGCGGCGCTCTTCGTCCTGTCGTACGGTATAGCGAGCCCCGGTTCGGCCGGTTATCTCCTCGCCGCGCTCGCCGGCCTCGCGTTCGTCGCGTGCGTCGGTGGCGTCCTCCGCCTCTGGTGTGTCTGGCCGTTCAGCTGAAGTCCGCGAGCGACGCGTTCGCCGCGTCCGCCTCCGTCTCGAAGTCGGGGAGCGCGACGAACTCCAGGCCGGCGTCGCGACACGCCCGCTGCACGCGCTCGGAGGCCGACGGCGCGACGAGCAGGCCGCGCACCGAGTGCTCGGTCCCGTCCACGTCGCCGTCGTCGCCCGCGAAGAGATCCACGTAGCGTTTGAGCTGGTCGAAATGCGTCAGCGTCGCCTGCACGCGTTTCACCTCGACTACGACCGGCGTGCCCTCGGCATCCGCCGCGTAGAAGTCGACGTAGCCGTATTTCGTCTCGCGTTCGTGCTCCACGATCCGGAGGTCGTCTTCCAGCTCCTCGGGGTTCGCCTCGATGTAGTCGTGCATCTCGGCTTCGGTGCCGGACTCCTCGTACTCGGCCGTATCGTCGGCGTCGAAGCGCGTCAGGCCGTACGTCTCGTGGACGCGTATCTCGACGCGCTCGCGGGGGTTCGTCCGCCGCCCGACGATTACCGGCTCGCCCGACGTCTCGCCCACCGTCGCCGTGACGGTGCCGCCCGAGGGCATCCAGTTCACGGGTTTGTGGTTCGTCGGCTTGTGGACGAGGACGGTGCCGTCGGGTTTCGCGACGAGCAGGCGATCGCCCGGCCCGAGATAGCCGCTCGTCCGGCCGTCGTATTCGACCTCGCAGCGTACCTCGGCGGTGATGATCGCGCCCGCGTGGAGCGCCTCCCCGACGACGGCCGCGACCGTTTCTGCGTCCGGCGACGCATAACGTTCGGTTCCCATCGCTCGCCTCAAAACGCGCGATCCCTATAAGCCGTTAAAAGTCGTCGAGCGCGGACTGTGCGGCCGCGGCGAGAACGTCGTCGCACGTCGCCCACGACTCGCGCGCGCAGCCGGGGAGTGAGCCGTGCTCGCGGACGTACGCCCGGAGGAACTCGCGTGTCGCCGTATCGCCCGGATAGCCGCTCCCGACGTCGCCGTACTCGTCGGCCAGCGCCGCGACGTGGTTGTCGCGTGCAACTTTTGCAACGATGCTCGCCGCGCCGACAATCGCGTGGGTCTCGTCCGCGCCGTGTTCCGCGACGAGGTCAACGTCGGCGTCGAGGCGCGACGCCACGCGCCGCCCGAAGCGTTCCGCGTCCACGTCGCCCCCGTCGACGATCCCATGGAGGCCGTCGATGTCGACACTCGCGAGTGCCCGCGCATGCGCCGCGACGGTGAGCGTGTTCATGTCCGTTCCCGGGTCGTCGATTTCGCTGACGGTGATCTCGGCGACCCCGACGTCAGCGACCTCGCGGATCGCGGCGTCGAGCGTCTCGCGTCGCGCGGGGGACACCCGCTTCGAGTCGCCGACGCCATCGGGAAGCTCGTCGGGATCGCAGACGACCGCCGCCGCGAACATCGAGCCGAGCACGGGCCCCTTGCCGGCCTCGTCGACGCCGAAGCGTCGCGCCATCACTCGTCGCGATCGGCCGGCGCGTCGAGGAAGTAGTCGGGGTCCTCGAACGGTTCGTCCTCGCCCTCGACGGCCAATACGTCGAGTTCCGTCACATGGCACGGGGTCCCGAGAAGGCCGGCGAGCGACGGCGTCGTCCGCCCCTCGTCGCTGGAGACGAGTTCTTTGATGTAGAGGCCGCCCTCGCCGTGAATCTCGACCGTCGCGTGCGTCTCGTCTTCGAGCTCGCCCGACACCGCGTAGGCCTCGCGGACGCGGGTCTTCGCCGCGCGGCGATGCGAGACGCGTTCCGGCGTGTCCTGCTCGATCGTCGCACCGTCGAGGTCGGCGAGCGCTGACGCGAAGTCCTCCTCATCGACGGGCTCGTCGAACGCGACGCGCGCACGATACGTCTTCGACGCGTCGAGTTCCTTCACGCGCTCGACCATGTCGTACGTGGCGAGACGGAGGCCCTCGACCTCGACTTTCCCGTCGGCGAACTCGTTGATCTCGGCTTCGAGTGCGTCGACGTCCGGGAAGCGCTCGCGGGGGTGTTTCACCTCGACGACGAACGGCCGACCGGTCCCGAGCATCTTCGCGTCGATATCCTCGCGCCCCGCGCCGTGAAACGACGAGTCGTCACCGTTCATCGCCTCGCGGATCGGCGGCGAGGTGAGCTGCTCGACCGACTCCGCGTACATGTACCCCGTGCCGTCGCAGTGGATGCAGGGCTCGCCGCCGCGCCGCCCCGTGCCGTTACACTCCCGACACGGCCACTCCGTCTGTGGGAGCTCGCGGCTCAGCTTTCGGTACCGGCCGTAGACGAACGCCGGGTTCACCTGTGCGTCCACGGCTCCCTCGTCGATTTCGAGGACGAAGAGGACGTCCGGGCGCTCGAAGTCGACCTCGGTGTCGGTCAGTTCGCCGACGCGCTTGCCGACCTCGCGGTTGAACTCGGACTTGAACGGCTCGCCCCCCTCCGTAATGTCCGCGCTCTCGCGGAGCAGGTTCTCGTTCTCCTCGACGAGCGGCGGGGCGCGCGTGCCGACCTGGTAGGTGGCGAACTCGACATCGTCGAGCGCCGCGACGGCGCGCTCGGCCCACTCGTCGAACGTCGCGCACAGCCCCTCGCAGACCCAGCAGTCCTCGGGAGCGACGCCCTCGTGTGGCTCGTCGTCGGCCAGTTCGGCGCTCACCCGCAGGGCGTTGCCCCGCTCCGCGTTCGTCAGCCCGAAGCTCCGGTCGGCGAACTGCCGGCCGAGACAGGCGTCGCAGACCGGCCCGTTCTCGACGACGGCCCGGGCATCCTCCAGAAGGCTCATGCACGCCACATCGTCGTGCCCCGGGAGGAAGCCTTCGGTTTCGCGGGGAAACCGTTACCTCGCCGGCCCGCGACCGTCCGCCCGTGTCCCTCCACGCACTCGACGACACCGACGACGCGATTACCGTCACGATCGCCTTCTGCCGCGGCCTCGCCGTCCGCGAGTGGCCGAAACTCGCCCTGATCGCCCTCCTCTCCGGTGGCACCGCCGCCACGTCCTCGCTCACGGGGTCGTTCGACATCGGCGGCCCCGGCCCGACCGCGGGACCGACGGGCGGCCCGGGGATGGGCCCGATGGGAATGGGGGCGGGCGGGCTTCCGTCGGTCGGCTTCGAGTTGTTCGTCGCCGCCATCGCCGGCCTCGTCCTCCTGGGACTCGTCCTCGGCGCGCTGTCGGCGACGTTCCAGTTCGTCTTCGTCGACGCGCTCGTCACCGGCGACGTCGCGATCCGCCGGCCGTTTGCCGCTCACTGGCGCGACGGCGTCCGCGTCTTCGCCTTCGAGCTCGCCGTCGGCCTTCCCGCGCTCGCTGTCGGCGTCCTCGCCGTCGCCCCGCTGCTCGTTGGCCTGCCAGCCGGCCCGTTCTTCCTCCTGTTGTTGCCCGTCGCCGGCCTCCTCGCGCTCCTCGCGTCCGTCGTCGTCGGCTTCACCCGCGCGTTCGTCGTCCCGATCGTGTACCACACCGACGTCGGCGTTCTCGCCGCGTGGCGACGACTCCTCGGCGTCGTCCGCGCGAACCCGGGCGAGTACGGTGCGTTCGTCGTCGTGAACTTCGTGCTCGCGCTCATCGCCGGCGTGATCGTCGGCATCGGGGCGTTCGTCGCCGCGCTCGTCGTCACCATCCCGTTCGGCATCGTCTTCGGTCTCCCGTTCGCCCTCGCGGGCGCGAGCGGCGTCCTCCCGTGGGTGTGGCTCGCCATCGGCCTCCTGCTCGGCGGTCTCGCCTTCCTCCTCGGTGTCGGCCTCGTCACCGCGCCCGTGCAGGCCGCGCTGCGCTACTACGCGCTCCTCGTCCTCGGCGACACCGAGCCCGACCTGGCCCTCGTCGCCGACCGGCGAGCCGCCGCGCGCCGCGACGACTGACCCGCCGCGTGTCGCGAGATTCAAGCCCGTCGCGCCGCACTCGTCCGTATGCGCCACTTCGTCGTCCACGGCCACGACGCCCCCACGACGGCCGATTTCGACCTCTCGGATCTCGCCGGCGGCGCGGGCCGTCTCGACGTCCTTTGTCGCTGTGTCAGCGCCGCGCTCTTCCTCTCGCACGGCATCCGCGAGGACGTCCGCGTCAGCCTCGTCCTCGCCGACGAACTCACCGTCCGCTTCGAGGGCTCCGACGTCCGTTATCTCAACCCCGACGAGCGCAACGTCGCCGGCATGCTCCGCAAAGCCATCGAGGCCAAATCGCGGGCCATCGGCCACCGCGAGGCCGAACCCTCCCCCGGCGTCCACGTCTCGACGCGCGGCTTCGAGCCGACCGTCGAGGCCGCCGCACGCGACGGCACCGTCGTCCAACTCCACGAGGATGGTGCGCCGCTCGCCGACGTCGAGCCCCCCGCAAACCCGGTCTTCGTCCTCTCGGACCACCGGGACTTCACCGACGAGGAGGCGGCGCTCCTCGAGGACGTCTGCGACGAACGCGTCCGCGTCGGCCCCGCGGTGCTCCACGCCGACCACACCGTCACCGTCGCGCACAACTACCTCGACACCGAGGGCTACACGACCTACTGAGTCCGCCCTTTCGGAAGCGTTAAAGGCGACGCACACCTTCGAAAAGGTGCGGGCCGGTGGGGTAGCTTGGTATCCTTCGGCCTTCGGGTGGCCGTAACCGCGATTCGAATTCGCGCCGGCCCATTTTCACCCCACTTCGAAACGACGAGCGACAGCGAGGAGTCCGACGTGGGTGTGTAACTCACGCCGCGCGAATTCGAGCAGGCGGGGCGAGCGAAGCGAGTCCCGCCGAGTTCGAACTTCACGCCGGCCCACTTCTCCCGCATTCGTTCTTCAGGAGTTAGCTGACAGAGAGCGGTCGCTCTCCCGTAAGATCGCTCCTGTCCTTGCCAAACATGCTCCGTCGCCGACTTAGCACGTACTACTGGTATTAAAAAGGTTTCAGTGGGTTCGGCGGCGGGAATCGGCCACCTTATTTAAGTTACTTCCGAGACTATCAGGGTGTAGACGCCGGCCATCACCAGCAGAAGGGAACGTAGGGGCGGAGGCTTCGGGCCTCCTGACCCACACGGAGGGGAGCCGTGAGTCCCCGACTTGACTTCTGTGACTGGGTCGGCGCAGCAATCCATGAAACTAACAAACATCCTCGAAGCGGACGACCGTGCCGTTTCCCCAGTTATTGGTGTGATTCTCATGGTCGCGATTACCGTAATCCTCGCGGCCGTTATCGGCACGTTCGTCCTCGGACTCGGGAATCAGGTCGGAAATCAATCACCGCAGGCCAGCTTTGGATTCGACTTTGAGGAGACAGGATTAGTAACCATCACTCATCAGGGAGGGGATACAATCCAGAGTGATGCAACAATTACAGTTAATGCCACAGGAGATGCTCTAAGTACTACTTGGGGTACACCAATTACTGCGGGTGATTCTAAGGAATTCGACAAAGGAAGTGCTTGGAGTGGTGAAACAGTAACTGTCAATTGGCAGGGATCGGGTGGGGACACTTCTGCAACGCTCGGCAGCGCGACTGCACCTGACAACGCATAAATGAAAATCTTACGAACCTTATTATCAGACGACCGTGCCGTCTCTCCCGTCATCGGAGTTATTCTTATGGTTGCGATTACCGTGATTCTCGCGGCCGTTATCGGTACGTTCGTCCTCGGACTCGGGAATCAGGTCGGAAATCAAGCACCCCAAGCGAGCTTCAGCTTTGACTTTGATGACTCTGAGGGTTCTGTTACGATAATGCATCAGGGCGGAGATACGATTCAGTCGGATGCAACCCTCCAAGTCGTTACCTCTGAAGGTGACTGGGCTGAAGGTTCGTCGACTGGGGTGACTGCAGTGAGTGGTGAAGATAGCCGCCTAAACTGGGATACTATGCCAGTCACATCAGGAGATAGTGTCGTTGCGAATCACACAGATGCTAGCTGGAGTGGCCAGACAGTATCCGTTACGTGGGAGAGTGCGAACGGCGATCAGTCTGCCACGCTAGGAGACAGCACGGCTCCGAGCTAACTCGCCCCACTTTCTTTTTAGCGCTGCTCTGTAGTGATAGCTATCCCCACCAAGTCCACGCTGGCCTGGTCCCTCTCGCATCACCAGGCTATGGCAGCCCACACAAGGCCGTCGCGGACTATCGGTACGTCCAGCGATAGGCGAGCCGACGCCCGAATCGTGGATCAAGTGCTTTCTGCTGATTGATGCGACCGGCGGGGAGCCTCGGAGTCACAGCGTCGCGCCCCCGCGTAGGGCCAACTAGTCCGGTCGTTTTTACGGGCCGCTCTCGAACTCCCGTCATAGTGCAGTCACGCAACGGGACCCGGATCGCCGGCGCGATCACCGCGGCGCTCGGGATCACCTTCTTCTCGATCACCGTCTACAACGCGTTCGAGAACGTCCTCGTGCGTGGCGATCCGGTGTCCGCGTCGGCGTTCGAAACCCTGCTCCCGGGGCTCGCCGAGCTCGTGCTCGTCGCCCTCGGCGTGTGGATCTACCGGTGCGACGACGGGACGGACATCGCCCACTACGTGCTGGTGTCGATGGCGGCGGGCGCGACGTCGATCCTCGCAATCGCGCTCTGGGAGACGTTCTTCCAGCAGTACCAGCGCGGGTTCCAACCGCTCTACATCCTCACGAGCATGCTCGCCGCGGCGCTCGTGATCAGCGCGCTGCTGGGCATCTACTTCTCGAAGTACACGCACGAACGCCGCATCTCCGCGCGTCTCCACGATCGCTTCTCGGTGCTCTTCCGGAACGTTCCCGACCCGGTGTTCGGCGTCGTCTCGCGGGACGGCGTCCGCCGGGTCGAACTCGTCAACCCCGCATTCGAGGCCGCCCTGGATGTCGACGAGGAAGCCGTCTCGGGCCGGCCGCTCGCGGAGCTCGCGGTCGAGGCCGACGACGACGCCGACTCGCTGCCGCGCGAGACGCCGACCGAGAGCGACTGGGTCGCGGAGTCGATCACGATCCGCACCCGCGGCGGCCAGCGCGAGTTCGTGCGCCTCGACTCGCCGCTCGCCGATGACCGCAGCGTCGACCGGGATATCGGCGTCTACATCGACGTGACGGACGACCGGCAGCGAGCGGAGCGCCTCGACGTCCTCCGGCGCGTCATCCGGCACAACCTCCGGAACAAGCTGACGATCATCTCGGGGAACGCGACCAGTCTCCGAAAGCGCGACGTCGACGGGACGGCGGCGGAGTTGCTCGACCACCTCGCTGTCGCCGCGGACGAACTCGTCTCGCTCAGCGAGCGCGCGTACGAGATCGAGGCCGCGGTCGCGACCGACGACGTCGAGACGCGCCCACACCCGGTCTCTTCGCTCGTCGAGGACGCCGTCGACAGCGTTCGGGTCCGCTACCCGCACGCCGACTACGAAGTCGCGTGCCTCCCCGACCTGTTCGCGTCGGGGACGAGCGCGCTCGGGATGGCGGTCGAGGCGCTCATCGAGAACGCGGTCGCGCACAACGACGCCGACGACCCGACCGTCCGCGTGACGGGCGAGATCGACGCCGACGGGTTCGTCGACATCGCCGTCGAGGACGACGGGCCGGGGATCGACCCGGAGACGCGCGAACTCATCGCGGGCGAGCGCACGCACGGCCAGATCGACCACCTCGACGGCCTCGGCCTGTGGTTGGCGCAGTGGGCGGCGACGGACGCCGACGGCCGGCTCTCCTTCGCGGACACCGAGGCGGGGACGACCGTCCATCTCCACGTCCCGCAGGCGAGTGCGCCCACTGAGGCCTGATCGAACCGATCGAACGCCGCTCGATGCGACAGCCGTCCAAACTCGGGTCGGACCGAACGAACGCCGCTCGATGCGACAGCCGACCGAACTCGGGTCGGACCGAACGAACGCCGCTCGATGCGACAGCCGGCCGGATTCGGGTCGGATCGACCGAGCACTGCACGGTGACACACCCTCCTCAGTCCCCGCTCGACGCGAACGGTTTTTAGTTGCCCGAGCGTGATTATGACGGGATGACGATAGAACGGTTCTTCGATCGGGTCCAGGGGTCCCGGTCGTCGCTCGTCGTGGTCAACCGCGAGCAACCCCAACCGGTTCAGCGGATGCTGTCACGCCTCTTCGAGGACCAACCGGTCACCGTCGAGGAGACCGAGATCCCCGACGGCGAGCGCGATCTGGTGCTCCTCGTCCGCGACGGCGTCGTCGTGGCGTCCTCAACGCTCGAGGACGTGATGAACGCGATCCTGATGGTGAACTCGGATCTGTTCGTGACGGGATCACGCGACCTCGTCGACGCCGACCTCCCCGACGTCCTCGCGGAAATCGAGGAGACGCGCTTCGACGTGCGGGGCTACCCAGCCTCGGAGAACGACAAACTCCTGCTCATCGCGGTCTCGCGCGCCATCGAGCGCGAGGCGTTCCTCGCCGATGCCGGCCGGTTGCGTTCTGCCTTCCAGTACCTCTCGCGGATCCGCGACGAATCCGGCACGCGCGCCGTCTACGACACGCTCGGCGACAGCGACCTCGACGTCCACGTCTACGGGATTCCCGACTGGGTCCCGCCGGAGGCGCTCGGCGTGACGATCCACGGCGGCTACGGCCACGACTTCCGTCGCGGGTGGTTCGTCGTCCACCACCGCCCCGACGGCGGCGGGACGGCGCTCGTCGCCGCCCGAACAGACGAACAGCGCTGGTCGGGGTTCTGGACGAGTCGCGACCCCCTCGTGGACGACGTGGCCGACTACATCGCCCGAAATCTCTGAGTCGGAGCAGGGAACGTATCCCCGTCGGCCCCCTCCCGACGTCCATGTCGGACCCCGAACGCGTCGAAGTGCCGGTGCCGAGCGCGGACGCCCCCGTCGCGGAGCGCGATCGGGTCGTCGCGCGCGTCCGCGAGCACGCTGGCCGGTTGGCGCGCGAACTCGCCCGTCTCCAGGGTGGCGACTACGGCCGTCGAACCTTCCGCGTCGACGGCGGCGAGTGGACGCTGAAGTACGAGGCGGGCGACCTCGACTTCCTCCGCTTCGAGGGCCGCTCCGGCCTCGACGTCTACGTCGTCTCGACCAAGACCGACCCGGACGCGGCGGACCTCTCGACGGCGATGAGCCACTATGAGGCGTTCGCCGCCGCGTTCGCCGACTACGTCGACTCGCTGCGCGGCGTCCTCGACGATGTCCCTGACACCTTCCCCGACATCGCCTCGACCGGCGAGGTCGCCGCGGAACGCGACCGGATCGTCGGCCGGATGCGCGACGCCGCCGACCGGATGGCCGCCGAACTGCACCGCGTCGAACCCACCGAGTACGGGACCTTCGCGGCGACTATTGATGGCACGCGCTGGGAACTCAAACGCGAGGCCGACCGAGCGACGTACGTCCGCGCGGGCGGCGAGGGCGGCGTCTATCTCGTCTCGCAGTACGCGCCGCCCGCACCGGGCGACGTCCGCAGGTACGCACCGGCCTTCCGGGGGTTCGTCGAGGCGTTCAACGACGAGGTCGAGGAGCTGAGCGACTCACTCGACGGCGTCGAACTCTGAGGGCGCGGAATCGAAACGGCGAGGGGGACGGCGGCCGACGCCTCCACCATGACGGACGCACCCGACGACGACCTCGCGTGGGAGACGACGGCCAGCGAGATCGCCTACACCTGTCCCGGCTTCGATATCGTCCGCGACGACGTCGTCCTCCCGGACGGCACTGAGACTGACTACGACTACCTCGATGACGACCCGGCGGTCGTCGTCCTCCCGTTCACCCCCGACGGCGATGTGGTCGTCATCGAAGAGTGGCGACAGGCGGTCAAGCGCGTCAATCGCGGGCTGCCCGCCGGAAGCGTCGAACCCGACGACGCCGACCTCACGGCCGCGGCACGCCGCGAACTCGAAGAGGAGACGGGCTACGTCGCCGACAGCCTCCGCTCTCTGACGACGCTCGAACCCGCGAACGGCATCACGAACGCCGTCCACCACGTCTTTGTCGCGGAGGGCTGCACGCCGACGGGCGAGCGCGACCTCGACTTCAACGAGAGCATTCGCGTCGAGGAGACGCCACACGAGGCGCTGCGCGACGCCGTCCGCGAGGGCGACTGCCGTGATGGTCGCACCGCGCTCGCCCTGCTCTACCACGACGCGTTCCGCCCCGAGTCCGAGGGCGACCACGCCTAGACGACCCACCGTACTCTCCGTTCCGCGTTCGTCCCGACAGCTGTACAGCACCGGTGGTCCGAGCGCGGCTGATAATATACAATAGTTGATGGTATAGAACGAAAGTAGAAGATAGTGCCCGGACGTCCATTACAATATTATAGACAATTTCAATAGATATTTTACACCGGAGTGGCTGAGACGCACACACATGCCAGTTGCACTTCCACCACTGACCGCGTTCGTCGTCGGCGTCGCCGCCGTCGTCCTGCTCCTCGTCGTCTGGGACCTCCCGGCGTTCCTGGGGCTGGTCATCGCGGCGGTGCTCGTTGGTACCACGAATGCCTACTTCCTCCCCGACATCGCATTCGGGAACGTCCCGGGGAGCGTCGCGACGGCGTTCGGGAACAATATGGCCGGGATCGGGATCCCCATCCTGATGGCCGCCATCATCGGGAAGTCGATGTTGGAGTCCGGCGCGGCCGACCGTATCGTCGGCTCGTTCCGCTCGCACATATCGGACGACCACATGGACTTCGCGCTCTGGGGAAGCTCGTCCTTCCTCGCGATCCCGGTCTTCTTCGACAACGTGTTCTACCTGATGGCTCCGCTCGCCCGCTCGATGCGCGCGCGCATCGGGAAGAACTACGCGCTCTACCTCGTCGTCGTCGGTGCCGGCGCGTCCACGACGCACGTCTTCGTGCCGCCGACGCCGGGACCGCTCGCGGTCGCCGATCAGCTCAGCCAGGGCAGCGGCTCGTCCATCCTCGGGACGACGATCCTCGTCGGCCTGCTCGTCGCCATTCCGGCGGCGCTCATCGGCGGCATCGCCTACGGGCGCTTCATCAACGCGCGCATCGACATCCCGCTCCGCGACGCGATGGGCACGTCTGCCGAGGAGCTGGAAGAACGGGCGAACCGCGACGCCGCCTCGCTCCCCGGTTTCCTCGAGTCCGCACTCCCCATCTTCGCAGCCATCCTCCTCGTCGCCTCCAGCACGATCGTCAACGCCTTCGGCGACACGTATCCCGTCCTCCAGAACTACGCGCCCGTCACGTCCTTCCTCGGCGACGCGAACTTCGCGCTGACTGTCGCCGCCATGCTCGCCGCGCTCACCTACCTGCGGATGGACGACTTCCCGCGGCACGTCTGGCAGGACGAACTCACTGACGCGCTCCAGAACGGCGGCAACATCGCCGCCATCACCTGCGCCGGCGGGGCGTTCGGTGCGATGCTGGCAGCCTCCGGTATCGGTGGCTTCATCGCCGGCCAACTCCAGTCGATCGGCATCGGCCTGCTCATCACCGCGTGGCTCATCGCCGCCATCGTCCGCATCGCGCAGGGATCGGCGACCGTCGCGATGCTCACGACGGCCGGCATCATGGCACCCCTCGTCCCGCAGTTGAGCGTCCACCCCGCCTACCTCGTGATGGCGATCGGCGCTGGCGGGAACATCTGCTCGTGGTACAACGACTCGGGCTTCTGGCTCGTCAAGGAGATCGGCGGCCTCACGCAAGCCGAGACGCTGAAGACGTGGACGGTGCTCACGACCCTCGTCTCCATCACCGGCCTCATCGCCGTGCTCGTCTACTCGACGCTCTTCCCGCTCGCGTAGACGGACAACACAATCCTTAGCCGTCCTCCCGTCGAATCGACGGTAATGAGAGACGTCTTCGAGATCCGCGCGCAGGACGCCGGCGGCCGCGTCGGCGACCTGCACGTCCCGCGGGCGGACGTGACCGTGGAGACGCCCGCGCTCCTTCCCGTCGTCAACCCGAACGTTATCACGGTCGATCCCGCGCGCTTCGACGAGTTCGGCGCGGAGATTCTCATCACGAACTCCTACATCATCAAGCGCGACGAGGCGCTCGCCGAGCGCGCCCGCGAGAAGGGGCTCCACGACCTCCTCGGCTTCGACGGCGCGATCATGACCGACTCGGGGTCGTTCCAGCTCTCCGAGTACGGCGAGATCGACACGGACACCGAGGAGATCCTGCGCTTCCAACGCGACATCGGGAGCGACATCGGGACGCCCGTGGACATCCCGACGCCGCCGGACGTCGAGCGCGAGCGTGCCGAAGACGAACTGCGCACGACCCAGGAGCGCCTCGAGCTCGCGGAGACGGTCGACGTCGGCGACATGCTCGTCAACGCGCCCGTGCAGGGCTCGACGTATCCCGACCTCCGCGAGGACGCCGGACGACACGCCTACGCGACGGACCTCGACGTCTTCCCGGTCGGCGCGGCGGTGCCGATGATGAACGACTACCGCTACGACGACGTGGCGCGCGCCGTCGCCGGCGCGAAGCGCGGCCTCGGTGCCGATGCGCCCGTCCACCTCTTCGGCGCGGGCCACCCGATGATGTTCGCACTCGCCGTCGCGCTCGGTTGCGACCTCTTCGACTCGGCGGCGTACGCCCTCTACGCCCGCGACGACCGCTACCTCACTGTCCACGGCACCGAACAGCTCACCGACCTCAGACATTTCCCCTGCGCGTGCCCGATCTGTACCGAGCACGACCCCGAGGAGGTACGCAGAATGCCCGACGCAGCCCGCGAGGAACTGCTCGCCGAGCACAACCTCCACGTCTCCTTCACCGAGCTCCGGCGGGTGAAGCAGGCGATCCGCGACGGCGACCTGCTCGAACTCGTGGAGGCGCGCGCGCACGCCCACCCGCGCACCCTCGACGGCTATCGTGCCTTCCTCGATCACGCCGAGCAGTACGAGACGAGCGACCCCGCGAGCAAGGACACCTTCTTCTACGCCTCCGCGGAGTCGGCGCGTCGCCCCGAAGTCCTGCGCCACCGCGAGCGCCTCGGTCGGCTCTCCCCCGAGGGGCACGTCCTCCTCAGCGAGGGGCCCCGCCACGACGGCTACGACGACTGTTGGAACGTGAAACCGCCGTTCGGGCCGTATCCGCGCGAGCTCTCGGAGCTCTACCCACTCACCGCCGAGATCCCGCAGAACATGGATCGGGAGGGGTACGAGGCGGCCGCGAAGGGGATCGCGCGCCTCGCCGGCGAACACCCGGACACGGCGTTCACGTTCGCCCACGAGTCGTGGCCGGCGGACGCCCTCGACTACGTCCCGCCGCGCGTCACGACGGTCGACCTTGCAGAGGAGCGTCTCACTGGCCCCGACGCGTAGCGTCCCGCACACCGAGACAGCCCGTGATCCGCGGCGATCCGTGATTTACCGCCATGTCGGTCCGTAATCTGGGGCGATCCGTGGTGACCCGCCGCGACCCGCGGTGATCCGCGACGCATGCCCGTGTAAGGCAAAACCCTTCTTTTCCCGTGCCGCACGTTCGGTAATGACCGATCACTTCGAGGTCCACCACCGGGACGCCGCGGCCCGCATCGGCGAGTTGCGCCTCGCGGACCCCGTGACGACGCCGTGTCTCGCGGACGACGTCGTGACGGACGCCGGGAGCCTCTGGAACGCAGAGCGCGAGGTCCCCGCGGGCGACGACTCGCAGGTGACGATCCTCCCCCACCGGGGCTTCCCCAGCGGCACCGCCGACGAGGTGCAGGAATCCTTCGCGGTCGAGCACCCGGACGTCGACTATCCGAGCGGCGTCGTCGTCTCGCCCGACACGGCCAAAAACCACGGCGCGGACGTCTACGTCGTCTCGGGTGCGCCGGGGTTCGTCGGCCACGCGCCCTCCTTCCGCGACGCCGTCCTCGACGTTCGGGACGCCGTCCCGGACGACACCGCGCTCTACCTCTCGGGCGTCGCGACGCCGAGCAACGTCGCGACGCTCGTCTACGCGGGCGTCGACCTCGTGGACGGCGACCGGGCAGTCGTCCGCGGGACACAGGGGCGTTATCTCACGACCGAGGGCGACCACCACCTCGACGAGCTGGACGAACTGCCGTGCGCGTGTCCGGCGTGCCAGCAGCCACTCGCCGAGTTCGACCGCGAGGACTGCGTCGCGCACAACGTGAACGCCCTCGAGGCCGAACTCGCGCGCGTCCGCGGGCGGATCCGCCAAGGTCGCCTGCGCGACTACGTCGAGGGCCAGGCCCGTCACGAGGCGTGGACGACCGCGGCGTTCCGCGAGTTCGACCAGCAGTGGGGGTACGTTGAACAGCGCACGCCGATCGAGCGCGACTCGCTGCTCCTCTCCGCGAGCGAGGACACCCTGCGGCGCGTCGAGATCCAGCGCTTCGCCGAGCGCGTCACCTCGCGCTACACGCCGCGTCTCGACGACTACCCGCTCCTCCTCGTGCCGTGTTCGGCGCGAAAGCCCTACTCGGACTCCCAGAGCCACCGGCAGTTCCAGGACGCCGCGAGCTATCGCGGCCACCTCGTCTCGATGACGTCGCCGATCGGCGTCGTCCCGACCGAACTCGAACTCACCTACCCCGCACAGCAGTACGATTCGGTGGTGACGGGCGACTGGTCGGCGACCGAGATCGAGTTCGTCTCGACGGTCCTCGAGCGCTACCTCGATCGGACGGACTACCCGCGGATCGTCGCGCACGTCCCGAACGAGGGGTATCGCGAGATCGTCGAGCGCGCGACCGCGGAGCGCGACATCCCCGTGGAGTACACGGTCGTCGACCATCCGACGACGGACGAGTCGCTCGGCGAACTGAACGCCGCGCTCGCGGGCGAGGACCAGATCTGGGTGCAAGAACGCGAGGCCGCGACGCTGCGCGCCGTCGCGGACTACCAGTTCGGCGACGGTGCGGGCGACGTCCTCTTCGCCCCGGACGACTTCGAGTTGCAGGGCCGCTACCCGAAGCTCCAGGCGCTCGATGGCGACGGCGAGCAGCTCGCGGCGCTCGTCCCGCAGTACGGAACGCTCTCGCTCTCGCTCGCCGGCGCGCACAAGTGGGACGCGAGCACCGTGCCGACGAAGCGGGTCAAAATCGACGCGTTCGTCCCGCACGGCGACGTCCTCGCGCCGGGCGTGGTCGAGGCCGACGACTCGATCCGGCCGGGTGACGAGGTCGTCGTCGAGGGGCCCAAGGCGTTCGCGGTGGGGCGCGCGACCGTCCACGGGTCGGCGATGGCGGACGCGACGCGCGGCGTCGTCGTCGACGTCCGGCACAGCGAGGAGACGTGACGCACCCGATCCCGGCGGCGGCGTGCGAGGGGGCGGACGTCGATCCCGCGACCCTGGACGCGCTGCTTGGGCGCGTCGCCGACTACTTTGACGGGAAGGAGCGCGCCCTCGAACGGCAGTACGAGCGCGCGATCGCCGCGACCGACGGTGTCGTTCTGTTCGCCGACGCGGGGTTCTGGGACCGGACGGGCGCGGCGCTGGGCTTCACCGAGACGGAGATCACGGCGGTCCGACGCGCCCACGAGGCCACGCTGTTGCTCGCGGGTGATCGCGCCGATCGCCTCGCGGAGTTCGAGACGGCGCTCGACGTGCGAACGGCGGTCGTGCTCGGGCGCTGATCAGGACGACTCGCTGGCGAGACGCGACGTCAGGACGCCCTCGTGGGCGATGGCGAGCGTGCCGACGATACTCATGACGAGCACGTAGCCGACGGCGAACGGCGGAACGGTTTCCCGGATCGCCGGCACGGTGCTCGCGGCGGCGAGCGTCGCGACGATGAGCGAGAACTCCCCACGAGCGAGGAGGCCGATGCCGACGCGTGCGGAGCGGCGCGCGCTGAGGCCGGTGAGCCGCCCGCCCGCGTAGCCGCTGGCGAGTTTGCTCGCGGTCGTGGCGAGCGCGGCGACCGCGACCAAGAGCGCGACGCCGGCGACGACGCGGAGGTCGGTGTCGAGGCCGATGGCGAAGAAGAAGACGGCGGCGAAGATGTCGCGCAACGGCATTACGAGGTGTTCGATGCGCTCGACGAGGTTGGTCGTACTGAACGCCGTGCCGACGAAGAAGGCGGCGACGGCCTCGCTGACGCCGACGGAGAGTGCGAGCGCGCCGACGGCGACGGCGACGCCGACGATTCGGAGGACGAACAGCTCGTCCGGACCCACGTCGAAGACGCGCTCGACGGAGTCGCTGCCGTAGTAGGCGACGAGGGCGAGGGCGGCGAGGAAGCAGAATGAGCCCGCGACGCTGCGTGCCGCGCCTTCGAGCGTGCCGCCGCCGACGATCGCCGCGAGCACCGCGAGGTAGACGGCGACGATGATGTCCTCGACAACGAGCGTGCCCAGAATCGTCCGGCTCTCCGGGTTCGCGAGCCACCCGGCGTCGGTCAGCGACTTCGTGATGATGGCGCTGGAGGAGACGAAGACGATGCCGACGACGAAGACCGCACCGAGGGGGCCGAGGCCGAACGCGTACGCGATCGCAACGCCGATCGCGCCGTTGACGAGGAAGTCGACGCTCCCGAGGAGCGCGAGCTCGCGCCCCTTCGAGATGAGGTAGCCGATGTCGAACTCCAACCCGAGGAAGAACAACAGGAGGACGATCCCGAGCTCAGCGGCGGTGGTGACGAACTCGCCGTGGGTCACCAACTGGAGCGAGACGCCCGCGATCTCCGTGGGGACGTACGGGCCGACGATGATGCCGGCGACGATGTACGCGGGGATGACGGACTGGCCGAAACGATGCGCGAGCGCGCCGGCGAGCGCGAGCGCGAGGAACGCGACGCCGGTCTCGAAGAGGACGCCGGCCATCCTACGGCGTCTCGTCCTCCTCGCTCGCGACGAGCGACTGGAGGGCCTTCTGCTCGGCGCGCGACCCGATGGCGACGAGGATGTCGCCGGGTTCGAGGACGGTGTCCGCGCCGGGGTTCGCGAGCGTGTCCGCGCCGCGCTGGACGGCAGCGACCGTTGCGCCCGTCTCCGCGCGGATGCCGGCGTCCGCGAGCGTCTCGCCCGCGACCGGGGAGTTCGCTGGGACCGCTACCCACTCCATGATCGCGTCGCCGAGCGGCACGTCCACGTCGTCGAGGGAGAGCGGCTGAAAGTCCGTCGCCTGGAGGGCGCTCGCGGCCTCACGCGCCGCCGACGCGTCGAGATCGAAGAGCTTCTCGGCGTCCGCGTCCGGGCCGTCACGCCGGTAGATCTCCCGGCGGCCGTCGTGGTGGACGATGACGACGAAGCGCGTCTCCCCGCCCGCCGGCACCTCGTACTGCTTGCCGACGCCAGGGACGTCGACCTCGTGGATGACCATGGACGACCCACGGGCGGAGTGACCAATAAAACGCTCGCCAACGGCGACGTCCGCGTTCGGTTCGGTAGTGTTTACTCCCTTGCGGGCCCGAGCGGCGAGCATGCATCGCGACGCGTTCGGCCGAGGGGCACGCGACGCACTCCCGCTCCTCCTCGGTATTGTCCCGTTCGGCCTCGTCTCGGGGGTTGCCGCCGTCGACGCCGGCTTCACGTTCCCGCAGGCGATGGGGTTCTCCGTCCTCGTCTTTGCGGGGGCGTCACAGCTCGCCGCGCTCTCGCTCGTCGAGCAGCACGGGGCGTTCCTCGCCGCTGTCGCGACCGCCGTCGCCGTCAACCTTCGATCGGCGATGTACTCCGCGTCCATCGCTCCGCACTTCCAGCAGTATGCGACCCGGTGGCGCGCGTTCCTCGCGTATCCGCTTACCGACCAGTCATTCGCGCTCTCGGTGTCCGCCTACCGGGACTCCGATGTCGACCCGGGCTGGTACTACCTCGGCACCGCGTCCACCCTCTGGGTCGCCTGGCAGGTCGCGACCGCGGCCGGCGTCCTCGTCGGCGCTGGCATCCCGTCGTCGTGGGGACTCGGGTTCACCGTCCCGCTCGTCTTCCTCGCGCTCCTTGTCCCCGCTATCGAGGACGTCCCGCACGCCGCGGCCGCGACCGTTGCCGCCGCCGTTGCGGTCTACGGCGTGGGATGGCGGTTCAACGCCGGCCTCCTCGTCGGCGCGCTCGCCGGTATCGTCGTCGGACTCGTCGTGGAGGCACGTCGCCGATGACGACGTACGACGCGCTCACGACGTGGGCGCTCATCGTCGCCATCGCGGTGCCCACGTACCTTCTGCGCTTCTCGTTCATCGGCCTCCTCGGTCGCCTCGGCGAGGTGCCCGATTGGGCGGAGCGCGCGCTCGCGTTCGTCCCCGCCGCGGTACTCGCGGCGCTCGTCGTCCCCGATGTCGTGACAGTGCATTCGACGGTTGTCGCCACGCTCGCGCAGGAGAAGGTGGTCGCGGGTGCCGCCGCCGCGGCCGTCGCCTACTACACCGAGGACGTCCTCGCCACCATTGCGGTCGGAATGGGCGTCTTCTGGGCGATCCGATTCGGCCTCCCGTTGGTGGCCTGACGTGCCGGCCGCTCGCCGTCGTCTCCTCGTCGCCCTCGCTGTCGCCGTCCCGTTCGCCGTCGCGGCACTTCTGCCTGGCACGGGCCCGCCGACGGCCGGCGGGCTCCCGTGGGACAAACTCCTGCACGCCGCCGGGTGCGCGACGATCGTCGTCGCCGGCGCGTGGGCCACTCGGCGCGACGACCCGCGGACACTCCTCGCGCTCGTCGCCCTCGTGTCGCTCTACGGCGGCGGCGTCGAACTCGCCCAAGCGTTCGTTCCCTCGCGGCATCCGTCGCTTCTCGACTTCGCGGCCGACGTCGCCGGTGCGTGTCTCGGTGCGCTCGCTGTCCGGCTACGCGCCGTGCGTGCGCAGCGGTGACGCTCGTGGGTCCGCGCGTTACTTCCAGTCCGAATTTTTGACCACCCGCTCGGTCTCCGGGCCGTCGCGGGCGGCGAGTCGGTCGTCGACCGCGTCGAAGAAGTCGTTGGCGACGCGCGCGACCGTCGTCTCGACGGCGCGCTGGCCGTACGTCGCAAGCCGCCCGCCGACGGTCGCCTCCACGCGCCACGTCACGAGACAGCCCTCCCCGTCGCGTTCGTCAAGAGTGAGCGTTGCCCGCATGTCCGCATCCGCGTCGTCGCCGCCGATGTCGCCCTCGATGGCCATCTCGGGGTAGTCGCGCTCCGTGATTGCGACGTCCATGTCGATCTCGACGCCGACGTTCCGCACGCTCGCGCCGACCGTCGCGTCGTAGCGTTCGCCCGGCGTGACCGTTCGCGCCTCGCGCGTCTCGGCGTCCGCGGCGAGCAGGTATGCGAGCGACCCCGCGGGGAGGTCGCGGTCCTCGGCGGGTACGAGCGCCGTGCAACCGGGGAGGGCCTCGCGGGTCGTCACCGGGTCGGAGAGGGCAACCCAGACGGGTTCGGGGGCGGCCGCGAACGCGTGTTCGACCGTGACCGCGGTCGGCATCGGCTCGGACATATCGGGGGGTCGGACGCCGCCCGCGTAAGCGTTGTCGCCGTCCCGTCTTCTCGATTAACGGGGCCGACCGCGGGGGTTTTACGCGCGCGCGGGCTTCTACGTGGTAATGAGTCAGCCGTCCCCCGAGGTGTACGAGCAGGGGCGCGGGATGGACGCGCACAATCAGGTGATGCGCGAACTCCGCGCCGAGAAGGGGAACAAGGAGTACGACCCCCACGAGCCCACGCGCGTGTGGCTCGACGAGGACAACACGCCCGACGGGGTCTACCAGAGCCTCACCATCATCCTCAACACCGGCGGCTGTCGGTGGGCGCGCGCCGGCGGCTGTACGATGTGCGGCTACGTCGCCGAATCCGTCGAGGGCGGGAGCGTCGGCCACGACGCCCTCATGGACCAGATCGAGTCGTGTCTCGCCCACGAGCGCGAGGAGGCCGATGAGGAATCCGGCCTGGTGAAGATCTACACGTCGGGGTCGTTCCTCGACGAACGCGAGGTGCCCGCCGAGACCCGGCAGGCCATCGCCGACACGTTCGCCGAGCGCGAGCGCATCGTCGTCGAGAGCCTCCCCGACTTCGTCGAGGCCGAGCGCGTCTCGGACTTCACCGCCGTCGGCCTCGAAACGGACGTCGCCGTCGGCCTCGAAACCGCGACGGACCGCGTTCGTCACGACTGCGTGAACAAGTACTTCGACTTCGCGGACTTCGAGGACGCGGCCGCGGAAGCGCAGTCCGTCGGCGCGGGTGTCAAGGCCTACCTCCTGATGAAGCCCCCCTTCCTCTCCGAAGCCGAGGCCATCGACGACATGAAGCGCTCCGTCGAGCGCTGTGCCGCCGTCGAAGGTGTTCACACCGTCTCGATGAACCCGACGAACGTCCAGCGCTACACGATGGTCGATCAGCTCCACTTCCGCGGCGGCTATCGCCCGCCGTGGCTCTGGTCGGTCGCCGAAGTACTGGAGGAGACCGCCGACGAGGACGTCATCGTCGTCTCCGACCCCGTGGGGAACGGCTCCGATCGCGGCCCGCACAACTGCGGGGAGTGCGACGATCTCGTCTACGAGGCGATCAAGGACTTCGACCTCCGGCAGGACCCGTCGGTGTTCTCGGAAGTCTCCTGTGCGTGCGAGGCGACCCACGAGGCCGTCGTCGAGCGTGAGACGAGCTACAACCTTCCGCTGGCGGAATAACGCGGTCAGCGGAAGCCGCTGTCGGGCGTCGAACGCTCTCCGTTCTGCTTCTCGCTCGTCCTCACGTTTCCCAGGCGAACTGGGACAGCGCAGACGCTGACGTGCTCGCGTAACTGTCCCTGCCAGTTACGCGAACCCTTCCAACACGCCCTGCCCGTCCGTCCCGCCGAGCAGCGACAACGCGGCGCGCTCGGGGTGGGGCATCATCACCGCGACCGTCGCCGACTCGCCGACGATGCCCGCGACGTTGCCCTTCGAGCCGTTCGGGTTCGCGTCGTCGGTCACGTTCCCGTCGGCGTCGCAGTACCGGAAGAGCACACGATCGTCGTCCTCGAGCGTCGCCAGTTCGGCGTCGGGGATCTCGAAGCGCCCCTCGCCGTGTGCGATGGGGAACTCCACGACCTCCCCCTCGTCGTACGCGCGCGTCCACGGCGTCTCGGCGTTCTCGACGCGGAGGTGGACGTGCTCGCACTGGAAGCGTGCCGAGCGGTTCGTGGTGAACGCGCCGGGTGTCAGACCGGCTTCGCAGCCGATCTGCGCGCCGTTGCAGACGCCGAGGACGGGGGTACCCGACTCGGCGGCGTCGCGGACGTCGTCCATGATGGGCGAGCGCGCGGCCATCGCGCCCGCGCGGAGGTAGTCGCCGTAGGAGAACCCGCCGGGGAGGACGACGCCGTCGGTGTCGCTCGGCAACCCGTCCTCGTGCCAGACGATCTCGGCGTCGACGCCGACCGTTTCGAGCGCGCGGACGGCGTCCCGATCGCAGTTCGACCCGCCGAAGCGGACGACGGAGATCATTCGCGTTCCGTGACGTCCACGTCGTAGTCGTGGATCGTCGGGTTCGCGAGCAGGCGCTCAGCCATCTCGTCAGCCCGCTCGGCGGCCTCGTCGGCGTCCGCGGCGTCGAGGTCGAGCTCGAAGCGGTCCGTGGAGCGCAGCGCGTCCAGTTCGAAGCCGAGGCGTTCGAGGGCGTGCTTCGTGGTTTCGGCCTCAGGGTCGAGGACGCCGCGCTTGAGTCGGACGGTCACCGTCGCGGTGTAGGCGCTCATCGCGTGAGAGTGCGCGTCCGTGGTCAAAAAGGCTTCTGAAACGGAAGAGTGTTACACGTTCATGGGATCCCGGACGATACCGGCGCGAAGACGCGGGCCTTTTCACTACGCGTCACATTTCACACGCTGTATGTCTGCGTTCGACAGTCAGCGGAGGTGGTCGCGATGACGAGCGAGTTCGCCGAGATCACCGTCGTCGGAGGAGACAAGACGGGAATCGTCGCCAGCGTCACCTCCTCGCTGTTCGAGCGTGGGATCAACATCGAGGACATCGACCAGGCGGTCCGCGACGGCGTCTTCCGGATGACCCTGCACGCCGAGATCTCCGAAATGGTGTGCACTCGCGAGACCCTCCGCGAGACCCTCGATGACATCGCCGCCGACCTCGGCGTCGACGTCACTGTCAGGTTCCCCGACGAGGACGTCGCACGCGGGATCGCGCTCCTCGTCACGAAGGAGTCCCACCCCATCGAGTACATCTTGGAGCGCCGCGACGAACTCGATGCCGAGATCCGGGCCGTCATCGGCAATCACGACGACCTCGAACCGCTCGCCACCGAGCACGACGTCCCCTTCTACGACGTCGGCACGGAGTCGGGCAAACCCGACGAGGACCGGATGCTCGACCTCCTCGACGAGCACGACGTTGATTGCATCGCGCTTGCGCGTTATATGCGTATCCTCAGCCCGGACGTCGTCTTCCGCTACGAGGGCCGGATCATCAACGTCCACCCGAGTCTCCTCCCCGCCTTCCCCGGCGCGGAACCCTACCGGCAGGCGATCGACGCCGGCGTCCGCATCGCGGGCGTCACCGGCCACTACGTCACCACAGATCTCGATCAAGGTCCGATCATCGCCCAACGTGCCTTCGACGTCCCGCCCGAGGCCGACCGGACAGACCTGAAAGCTCGCGGCCAGCCCTTGGAGGCCGAAGTGCTCTTCGAGAGCCTGCGCCTCCATCTCAACGACGACATCGCCGTTCATAGAGGAAAAGTCGAGTTCCGTGGGGACGCCGACGACTACCAGTTCGGTCTCTCACCCGCCGCCCGCAAGGCGAACCCGCGCGCGCCGACGGACGAGTCGCTAGCGGCGGAGCGCCCCGAACCCGTCGAGCCGAACACCGACGACTAGGTCCTCCCAGTTCTTCCACCCCCTCGCGTCGCATTACGTCGCACGCGAACAACCGGATCACGTCCGTCAGGTCGCCTCAGTCCTCGTACGACCATCCCACCGGTCGGCGACGGTGCGCGATCGCGCTTCGGACGCCCGCCTCGTGGACGACGAGCACGCGCTCCGGTACGCGTTCGCGGGGGTTCTTGCAAGTAGGGTCGTCGAGGCAATCTTCCGGAAACGGTCACGCGACGAACGTCACTTCGAAGCGCCGGACGTCCGCGTCGTAGTAGGCGGCCACGAGGTCCGCGGCATCTATCGGGACGACCCGTCGCGGGACGGTCACGGAGAGCGCGGCGATGTCGAAGGGGTAGGGATCGAGGCGGAGCGTCGCCGGCCCGACCGGCGTCACGTCGATACTCGTCGTGTCGTCACCCCCGATCGGGACGGGACCGATCTCGGTCGTCTCGAAGCGTGCGGTGTGACAGACGGAGAGCGACAGCGAGTCGAGCGCCTGCACCAGGAGGTAGTTCTTCCAGAGGTCGCTGCGGATCGCACCACTCGGGGCGCGCCCCTCAGCGTGGAGGGTATCGAGGACGTCGCGGTCACGTTCGGCGAGGTCGAGCGACGCCGCGAACTCGTCTTGGCGGGTCTCCTGCTCGTCGACGAACGATGCGTACGGCTCCTCGTCGCTCAGATCGAGGATCTCGGTGCGCACGCCGTAGCCGCCGCGGCGCAGGCCGGCGGCGTGCATCGAGACGAGCAGGCCCGCGTAAGGGTCGATGTCCGCCGCGACGTCGACACCGCGCGCGTAGAAGTCGGTCCAGTCGTCGCCATCGACGGCCACGAAGTCCACGGGGTCGCCGTCGGCGTCGAGGCGCGGCCGGCAGTCGTAGTCACTCCACCCCTGGTCGTGGGTTTCGGCGGCGACGACCGTCGGGACGCGCGGAGTCGGTGCGACGACCTCATCGCCGCCCCAGTGGCGCGCGAAGCGCCCGGAGAGCGCCGCGTGGGCGGGCTGGGTGACGAACCGGTAGCGGTCGCCGGATTCGGTGACGATCATGTGCGTCTCGAGGGCACGGCGCTACAAAGAGGTACGCCGCGCGTTGCCCCCGATCAGTTCTCGGCCCCAACGGCTACGTATATGCCCCAACAGCGTCCAATATGGCCGCGGACGGACCGCTCGTACTCGTGCTGTTGCTCTGGGGCGTCCTCGGTCTCGTCGCCGGCGCGCACGCCGCGACGCACCAACGTAACGGTCCGTTCTGGTTCCTCGCCGTCGCACTCACCGGGCTCCTCGGTGCTGCGGTCTACGTCGTTCTCGTCCTGCTCGGACGTGACGACGCCGAGGCCGTCGACGTCGACGACCCCGTGACGATGACGGGAGAGAAGTAGCGTTAGAGGTCGCGAACGGCGTCGACGGCCGCGTCGATGTCGGGCGCGTCGAACCACTCGGCGTCCGTGTACGCGTTCGTTCCCGCGCCGTAAAGGTCGGCGACGGCCCCGATCACGCCCTCGGGGAGGTGGTCGGGCGACGCCCCGCAGAGTTCGCGCCAGTCGGCGACGCCCTTCTCGTCGGCTTCGGCCTTCGCCTCGCTTACCGCCTCAACCCACGTCGGGTCGTAGTTCTTGTAGAACTGCCGGACGACCTCCTTCGAGACCTGCTGGCCCCGGTAGGCGAAGCGGTTCTCGTCGAACGTCCCGACGACGTCGGCGACGACGAGGTCGCCGTCGATCACCGCACACTCGATCTTGCCGTCCTGATGCTCGAAGCCGGCCGCCTCGGCGTGCTCGGTGACGACCTCGTTGACCCGTCGCGCAAGCGACTCGAGATCGGCGACGGCGGCGTCACCCGCGATCCGATCAGCGTCCGCGCGATCGACGTAGCGGTCCTGTTCCTCGAACTTCGTGGAGAACTCGACGACGGGGTTGGCGAGCGTGACGGGTTCGGCCGGCCACTCGGCGACGTCGAGGCCGTACGCCTCGGGGCTCCCGCGCGAGCGGAGACTGGAGCCGACCGGGACAGTGTTGCGGAAGACGATTTCGAGGGGGACGACGTAGTTCGATCCCGCGTCCGCGTGGAAGGCGTCGTAATCATAGTCGCCGTCGGTGAACGGGAGGTCGGGCACGCGCACGAGGTCGATCGCCATCTCCGTGGGGGCCGTCCCGGCGCGATCGAGGTCGACGACGCGCGCCGCGCCGCCGGCCTCGACGACGCCCCGATAGTGCGTCGGGACGCCCTCGGCTTCGAGGCGCTCGAAGTTGTACGCGCCCATCGTGCAGAGCGCCGCGCCCTTCTTGGGGATCTGATCGGGCATCTTTCCCCAGTCGAAGACGCTGTAATCGTCGGTGAACGCGAACCGACCGCGGCCCGGTGCCTCCCGCGTCGGGGCGTCCGCGACGTGAAGGTCCTTGACGCTCGTCATACCCGTTCTGCGTCGTCGAGGGACTAAGTGATTTCCATCGACGTGCTCACCACAGTCGAGAACTGCACTGAGGTATGCAGATATGTGTGACCGCCATTCCACCCGTCTTTATGTCTCGGCGCGCGCCACGGTCGACTATGGTAGCAGACCCGACGCTGTCGGAGCTCACGGAATGCGGCGTCGTCGCCGTCATGCGCGGCCTCGAACCGGAGACGCTGATCGAGACGGGCGACGCCCTCCGCGCGGGCGGCGTCACGACCATCGAGGTGACGGCGGACTCGCCGGGCGCGATCGAGGGGATCGACGCGCTCGCCGACCACTTCGCGGGCACGGAGGTCCACGTCGGCGCGGGCACCGTCATCGACGAGGAGACGGCGAACGACGCCCTCCGCGCCGGCTCCGAGTTCGTCGTCTCGCCGTCGCTCCACGAGGACGTCATCGAGACCTGCAACCGCTACGGCGTCGCCTCCTTCCCGGGGATCATGACGCCGACGGAGGCCGTCACGGCGATTGAGGCCGGCGCGAGCGCAGTGAAGGTCTTTCCCGCGAAGAGCGTCGGTCCCGCGCACGTCGGCGCGCTGAAGGGCCCGCTCGGCCAACTCGATATCGTCCCGACGGGCGGCGTCGGCCCCGACAACGCGCAGGCGTACATCGAGGCCGGCGCGATCGCCGTCGGTGCCGGCGGGTCGCTCATCGACGAGGCCGCCATCGAGCGCGGCGACTTCGAGGTCATCACCGAGAACGCCGAGGAACTCGTCGCGGAAGTTGAAGCAGGACGCGGGGCCGAGTGAGCGGTAGCGAGTGAGGGCCCGCGAAGACGCGAACGGGGAGGAACGACCCGTGAGCAGGACGTGATTCGGAGTGAGGGAGCGATAGCGAGCGAGTGAGAACGACGAGGACGCGAGCGGGGAGGGACGACCCGCGAGCAGGGCGCGGGGCCGAGTGAGCGGTAGCGAAGGAGGGCCCGTAACTCGACGTGTAAGCCGGCGCGTACTTTTTTGCCCTGTTGTGTCGACTGGTGGCGTGTGTCGCGCTCGGCTGTGCGGCCCTCGCGGCGCTCGCCACGCACGACGCGCTGACCGGCGCGTACGTCCTCGTCGCGGTGGTCTTCGGCGTCGGTGTTCCGCGCGTGCTCCGCGACGCCGTCCCGGTGTACGACCGGCTCGCCGCCATCTCCGTCGGCGTCTACGGCGTCGTCCGGCTCGCGGCGACGGGCGTGTGGCGTCTCGACGGAATCGTCTGCGCCGGTCGTGGGCGGCGTCGCGCTCCTCGAACTCGCGCTCTCGCGGGTGTGACGCCGCGTCCCGCACCGAACCTTTTTGCTCGCGCCCCGTGTCCCGCCGGCCATGGCCCTCCGCGACTCGTTCGACTACCGAAGCGCCGCGTACGTGCTGATCGTCGTCGCTGCCGTCGGGGTCTACGCCTTCGGCTCGGTGCCGCTCCTCGAATCGCTGTCCTACGTCCCGCTCGCCCTCGTCGCCCTCACGGGGATCGTCGTCCCCGTCCGCGAGCGGATTCCCAAACACGACCGCCTGCTCACCGTCGGGCTCGGGGTCGTCGGCGTATACGGCCTCGCCGCGGAGGGGCTCTCGATCATCGACGCGCTCTTCGCGCTCGCGGGCGTCGCCGCCGTCGCGTCCCTCGTCTACGAGCGCGTCACCGGCCGCTCGACGCGGATCGCGTGAGGGCACGTCCGTCACCGACTCCCCCGTTCGTCTGACGGGACCCGCCCGCTTTTGGGTGTCCACGCGAAACCGGAGTGTATGTCCTGGATCGACGATCGGGCGGCGGATCTCGACGCCGACGAGTTCGGCTTCGACGTCGTCCCCGAGACCGACCAGTCCTTCGAGAACGCGCTCGCGAAGGCCCGCGACGGCGTTCGTCTCACCGTCGACGACGGCATCGAACTCATCACGACCGGGACCGACGTCGAGGGGCTCGACCCGCGACGGAAGGAGCTCGTCTTGGAGGCCGCGGACCGCCGGCGCGCCGAGGTCGTCGGCGAGGAAGTGACGTTCATCGCGAACGTCAACAACAACCTCACGACGGCGTGCAACACCGGCTGTCTCTTCTGTAACTTCAAGGATACTGCGCACCAGTTCGAGACGGAGTACCAACAGGAGCACGCGGGGTTCACCAAGACGCCCGCGGAGGCCCGCTCCGTGGTCGCCGATGCCGTCGAACGCGGCGTCTACGAGGTGACGTCCGTCTCGGGGCTCCACCCCGCCTTCGGGCTGAACGAGGAGCACCGCGAACTCCTCGACCCCGACGACCCCGAAATGAACTACAAGCCCCCCGAAGCCTACGACACGGACCCGACGACCTACCGCGAACAGATCGCGGCGATGGCGGAGACGGGCGCGCACGTCCACTCGATGACGCCCGAGGAGGTCGATCACGCCCAGCGCGGCGCTGACTGGGGCTACGCTGACGTCTATCGCGAACTCGCGGACGTCGGCCTGAAGACGGTGCCCGGGACCGCCGCCGAGATCCTCGTCGACGAGGTCCGGGACATCATCTGCCCGGGGAAGATCACCACGCAGGAGTGGGTCGATTCGATGGAGGCCGCCGCCGAGGTCGGCCTCCCGATGACCTCGACGATGATGTACGGCCACGTCGAGAACGAGGCCCACCGCGTGGAGCACCTGAAGGTCCTCCGCGACCTCCAGGACCGGACGGGCAACATCACGGAGTTCGTCCCGCTCTCCTTCATCCATCAGGACACGCCGCTCTACGAGCACGGCGTCGTCGAGGGCGGCGCGAGCAAGGCCGAGGACGAACTCCTCATCGCCGTCGCGCGCCTCTTCCTCGACAACGTCGAACACATCCAGTCCTCGTGGGTGAAGTACGGCGACGAGTTCGGCCTCAAACTCCTCAACTGCGGCGCGGACGACTTCATGGGTACCATCCTCTCCGAGGAGATCACGAAGCGCGCCGGCGGCCAGTACGGCGAGTTCCGCTCCTTCCGGGACTACGTCGAGATGCTGAGCGCGATCGGCCGGCCGCCCGTTGAGCGCACTACCGACTACGGCGAGCGCCGGCGCATCGACACCGACGCCGAGGTCTTCGGCCCCCAACTCGGGCCGCAGGCCGACGGGACACCGCTCCTCGACTGAGGCCGTGGTATCCGCGAGGCTTCGGCCGTGATGGTCACGACGCACGCGGCGATGGGCGCGGCACTCGTCACCCTCCTCCCGCTCTCGCCCCGCTTCGCCGCCGTCACGGCGCTCGCCGCCTTTCTCGGTGGCGTCTTCCCCGATCTCGATCTCCTCGTCGGCGAACACCGTCGGACCCTCCACTACCCCGACTACTACGCGCTCGGTCTCGTCCCGTGTCTCTCCCTCGCCGCGCTCCGGCCGCTCACGCTCACCGTCGTCCTCGCGGCGTTCGTCGGGTCGGCCGCGCTCCACTCGGTCGCGGACGCCTTCGGCGGCGGCCTCGCACCCCGCCCGTGGCTCCGCGACGACCACCGCGGCGTCTACTGTCGCCTCGGGCGGCGCTGGCTCCACCCGCGACACTGGGTCCGGTGGGACGGCGCGCCCGAGGACCTCGCGCTCTGCGGCGTCTGTGTCTGCGCTGTCCTCCTCGGTGCCGAGGGTCCGATCCGCGCGCTCGCCGTCGCGACGCTCCCTGTCTCGATCGCCTACACGGCACTCCGCAAACGCCTTCCCGAGCTCGCGCCGTGGCTCGTCGAGTGAGCGCGGGACCGGGCTCCGCGCGTGTGCAAGATCGAGCGCCGTGCGAGCGCGGGACGTGGGTATATGTGGCTCGCGCGCGACGGATCGGAGCATGGGACACGACGACTCGGACGACGGGCCGCGCGACGTCAAGGGGTACGCCGCAGAGGGCGACGCCGTCCCCATCCCGGACGAACTGCTCGACTACCTCCACGAGACGCTCGGTGCCGACTTCCGCCGGGTCGTCCACTACGACGCCGACACCGTCGCCGTCGCGTCCGTCGAGGGGGTCGAGACGTCGTACACGGAGGCAGAACTCCACGACCTCGTCGAGGACCTCCGGCTGCGTGACCTCGGTCGCCCCGTTCAGGAACGCTTCCACGAGTTCGGGTCGCTCTACTGCTCGCTCCACGCCTTCGACGACGCGCTCCTCGTCCACTTCGTGCAGGATCGCCGGCGGGGCACGCTCGTCGAACTCGACCCGGTGCGCGCGCCCGTCATCACCGACTTCGTCCACGACGTCCTCGAGATCCTCGATGAGTTCTCCGAGCAAGAGATCGCCCGCGCCCCGCGGTGGGCGAGCGACGAGTAGCTACGCCTCGTCGGGCGACCACGCCCCGCCGACGCGGTCGTACCCCATCATCGACGGGCCGTCGTGCTCGGTAAAGACGACTTTCAGGTTCGGCGTCGGCACACCGTATTCCTCGCGCGCGTGCTCCATCACCGCCATGGCGAACGTACGTTTCGTCTCGTCGTCCCGGCCGCGGCGCACCTCGGCGTCGCAGAAGAGCAGGGGGCCGTCGACGCCGCGTCCGATCGAGAGTGCCGCATCATCGTGCGTCCGAATCGTCACCGCGACGTGACCGGTCTCCGTCCGCATCACGTCGGCGTACGTCTCGCGGACGAACGCGGCGAACGCCTCTTTCTCGGCGGTATCCATTCCGCGCGTCGTGTCGAACTGCAAAAGCGGCATACGCGGTTCGTCGCGGCTCGACGCCGTAAAACCGCAGGAGAAGTGAGCGTGAGAACCCGGGTCTGGGCCGGTTAGTGGCCCTTGTCGTGGGGGGCGACCTGCGTGCCGTAATACTCGGCGTGGTCGGTGTAGTCGATGAAGCGCGGGGCGTCCGGGTCGAAGGGACGCTCGAGGGCCTCGAAGGCCTTCTTCTTGTCCCAGCCCTGGAGCTTGCCGACCGCCTTGCGCGAGTCGAGATCGCGGTGTTCGAGGGCGTGCTCGGCTGCCTCCCACGCCTTCATCCCCTGCTCGGTGCGGACGATGACGGAGGAGTGGCCGTCCGCGGAGCCGACGGAGCCGACGGTGATGTCGGAGGTCATGCCGGTGAAGTCCGCACACTCGTCACACCCCTTGAGGGTGGCGTCGTGGAACTCACCGACGTCCTCGGCGATGATCTGCTCGCCGTCGGTGCCGTAGACGCGCATCTCGCCCTCGATGACGTCCATCTTCCCGATGTCCTCGGGGTAGATGTCGCGCTTCTCGGCGAGCTGCTCGCCGATGAGGCGCTCGTAGTTGAAGTTCTTCGTGCACATCAGCGAGATGCGGTATTCGACGGCCTCGACGAGCGCGGTCTGTGCGCCCTTCGACCAGTCGAAGTCCTCGAGGGCGCGGATGCCCTCGATCTCGCAGGGCGTGCCGACGAGCGCGAGATTGAGATCCTCGGGGTCCTTCTCGGGGAGCTTGTGCTCCCACTGATCGAGTGAGAGGTTGCCGAGGGCCATCGTCTGGTTGTAGAACGAGCCGGCGTTCTCCACGAGGTCCTCGTGGGAGGTCGCGAGGAAGGACTCGGCCTTCCACGGATCCTCCTCGGACTCGGTCGCGACGAGCGCGCCGTCGATTTCGCCCTCATCCAGGAGCGAGGAGAGAACGGCGGTGACGACGCCGCCGTCCTGGGCGTTCTCGTGCCAGTCGTCGCGGACCTGCGCGGTGAACTCCGTGATGGGGTCGCCGGCACCGCTGACGTTGTCCTCGCCGCCGGTGATCTTCCACTGGCGCTCGTAGCGCATCCCGCCGCGCGGGCAGAAGTCCCAACACATCGAACAGCCCGTACACATCTTGACGAGCTCGGGCTTGCCGTCGTCGCCGACGCCGATGGAGTCGGAGGGGCAGGCTGCGACACAGGTCCCACACTGGATACAGCGGTCGGCGTCGATAACCGCCTCGTCCAGCTCCATGAACCAGGTCTTGTCGTCGGGCGTGTCGATGTCGTTCATCTCCGAGCGGATCGAGTACTCGGGGGTGTCGAGGTCGACGCCCTCCGGGACGCCGACGCGCTTGTCGGGCTCCGCGCCCGGCGAGTCGACGTCCTGACTCTTGCCCGTCGAGGGTTCGGTGAACTCCAAATCGTTGAGCTGGCCGTTCTCGTCGACGTTGACCGCGCCCCCATCCGCACGGACGTCCGCCGACGCGCTCGACGCGGACGACTCCGCGCCGCTCGAACAGCCACAGTCGTCGCCACAGGAGTCGCTCTCGGTGCGTCCCGCGTTCGGGATGCCCGGCGTACGCTTAGTCACCGTGGGCCACCCCCTGAGAGACCGGAGCGTCGGCCTGTTGCATCACGCTTCGCAGCCGGTCGTTGTCGACGCGGCGCGTCCACTCGTAGAAGCGCTCACCTTCCGTGCGCTCCTCGGTGTAGGCGGCGAACAGCTCCTCGAGCGCGCCGGTGACGGCACCGGCGGGGACGGCGGTCTCCACCCAGTCGAGGAAGGCGTTGTCCCCGCCGAGACTTCCGCCGAGGCCGAAGTCCATCCCCTCGACGATGTCGTCGTCCGAGTTGTCCGCGGTCTCGACTTTGACAGTCTCGCCGCGGAAGCCGACGTCCGCGATCTGGGGCTGCGCACACGACGCCGAGCAGCCCGACATGTGCATGCGGACGGCGTCGAGGTCGTCCGGCGTGTCGATCTGCTCGTCGAGCTGGCGCGCCCACTGCTTCGTGCGGGCCTTCGTCTCGATGATCGCGTACTTACAGTACTCGGTGCCCGTACAGGCGACCGCGCCACGGGAGAACGGGCCGGGGTCGGGCTGGTAGTCGGTCGCGAACTCCTCGTTCACGAGGTCCTCGACGTTCTCCTCGGGGACGTGCGTGATGAGGAAGTTCTGGTCGGTCGCGAGGCGGACGGTGGACTCCTCCGTGCCGTACTTCTTCGCGGCCTGGGCGGCCTGCACGAACTCGTCGCCGCCGACGCGGCCCGAGATGACGTTGAAGCCGACGTATTTGAGCCCGTCCTGCTTCTGGTCGTGGACGCCGACGTGGTCGCCGACGTACCCTTCGGTGAGGTCGACTCCGCTCTCGGGAAGCTCGACGTCGCAGCGGTCGCGGACCGCCTGCTCGAAGTTCTCCGGACCCATCTGCTGGACGAGGTAGCGCATCCGGCAGACGCCGCGGTTGTGCCGGTCGCCGAGCTCCTTGAACGTCTGAGCGATCGAGCGACAGAGCTCGACGGCGTCCTCGGGGCGGACGAAGACGTCGAGGTTCGAGGCCATCCGCGGGCCGTCGGAGAGGCCGCCGCCGACGCGCAGGTGGAAGCCGTACGTGTAGCCGGCCCCCTCGCCGTCGAGTTCCTTCTTCGCGGGAACGAGGCCGACGTCGTTGATCTGGGACTGCGCGCAGTCGTGCTTGCAGCCCGTGATCGTCATCTTGAACTTCCGCGGGAGGTTGCCGAACTCGCGGTTGCCGGTGAAGTAGTCGCTGACGGCGTCGATGACCGGCTGGGCGTCGAAGCACTCGTGGTCGTCGAGGCCCGCCGCGGGACAGCCGAGGACGTTGCGTGCGGAGTCACCGCAGCCCTGGATCGTGGTGAGGCCGACCTCGTCGTACTTATCCCAGATCTCGGTGACGTCCTCGACGCGGATCCAGTGCATCTGGATGTCCTGTCGCGTCGTGATGTCGAGATAGGCGTCGCCCCAGAACTCGTCGTTGACCTCCTCGTACTCCTCTTCGGGCTGGACCGCGTACTCCTCGGCGACTTCGCCGATGACCTCGGCCTGCTCGGGGGTGAGGTGGCCGCCAGGAACCTTCGTCCGCATCATGAAGTAGCCGTCCTGCTTTTGGGTGTAGGTCCCGGCCCACTTCAGGCGCTCCCACTCGCCGCCGCCCGCGCGCTCCTCGATCTCCTCGAAGCCGAGCTCCTCCTCGGCGTACTCGCGGAGGTCCTCGACGACATCGAGGGGATGCTTCTCCTGTTTCCACTGTTCGGTCGTGTTCAGACTCACTGTGTCATCCCTCTACGCGCGCGACCGTCTTTGTATCTATGCCCGCAAACAGTGCCCCTGCTCCCGGCTTTCGCGGGATCTCGCTCCCATCGACGACAATACCGTTTCCGGCAAAGAGCACCTTGAAGTGACCTATCGACCGCGTACGTGGGAGCTTTAAGGCAACCAAAACCACCACAGGTACCGGCAGTTTTTGCCACCTCCTACGTCCCGGCCCATACCGCCCGATAGCGCTCGCCCGCGTCGTCCGGGGCGTCGAGGGCCGCCAGCACGCGCTCGGAGAGCCACTCCTCGTCGAGGTAACGCTCGTACGTCGGCAGGCGCTCCGTCAACGGAACGTCCGCGTCCGCCGCGATTTCCTCCAACTCGCGCAGCGCCGGCCACGCGTACTCGGGGTTGACGTGATCGTCCGTCACCGGTGAGACGCCGCCCAGATCGTCGATCCCGCAGTCGACGACCTCGCGGGCGTCCATTAGGTTCGGCGGCACCTGCACCGAGACGCTCTCCGGCAACACCGCGCGCGCCATCGCAACGACCCGGCGCATCGTCGCCGTCGAGGGCGACCCCTCGTGCCAGCGCTCGTTGTCCGAGACGGGTTGGACGATCACCTCTTGAATGTGGCCGTCGCGTCGATCGAGCTCGCGGATCGCGAGCAGGCTCTCCGCCCGGTCGCGCCACGTCTCGCCGAGGCCGACGAGGATGCCGGTCGTGAAGGGGATCCCGTGTTTCCCGGCGTTCGCGATGGTGTTCAGCCGCTGGCCCGGTACCTTCGAGCGCGGCCCGCCGTGTGCCCGTACCTCCGCCGTCGTCTCCAACATCACGCCCATCGAGGCGTTCACGTCCGCGACCTCGCTCATCTGCTCGTACGTCTGATCGCCCGGGTTCGAATGCGGGAGGAGCCCTTCATCTAAGGCGATCTCGCAGGCCTCGCGGAGGTACGTGTGGATGGAGTCGTGCCCCAACTCGGCGAGCTCGGCGTGGATCTCCGTGTAGCGATCATCCGGGTCGTCACCGAACGTGAACAGCGCCTCCGTACAGCCCGCGGCCGCCCCGCGCCGGCACGTCTCGCGGATCTCCTCGCGCGTCATCA
This sequence comes from Halarchaeum salinum, assembly GCF_039520965.1. NCBI lineage: Archaea > Methanobacteriati > Methanobacteriota > Halobacteria > Halobacteriales > Halobacteriaceae > Halarchaeum > Halarchaeum salinum. The sequence continues at coordinate 23,978 of NZ_BAAABL010000041.1, read as the reverse complement.
GCGACGCCTGCCCCGGCGGGTCGTAGTAGGTGCAGTAGGTGCATGTGTAGCGACACGCCGTCGTCAGCGGGAGGAAGACGTTCCGCGCGTAGGAGAGCTCGTCCGCCGCCGCGACGTCGTTTGGTCGGACCGCGAGTGCCTCTTGCAGGTCGCGCTCGTCGACCGTCACGTCGACGTCGTACGCCTCGATCCCCGGGAACACGCCCTCCCGTATTCGGCGCGCCCAAAAAAGGGTTGCTACGGCGACAGCGCGTGCCTATTCGCTCGGGTAGTACGCCCGATTGCGCAGTACGAACGTCCCGTAGCCGACCGCGACGCCGACCACGACGACGAACGCGAACGTCCACAGGGTGCCCGCCTCGTAGACCGCCGCCGCGAGCAGCCCCGAGACGGCCAGCGACCCGATGGCCGCAAAGGCGATCTCGGCGGCGAGTCGTCCCCTGCCCTGCTCGCGGAGGGCGTCCGTGTCCACGCCGCGTCCGAGGAGCGTGTAGGCGTCCGCCAGCGGGAGGATCACCGTCACCGCCACGGCAATGGCGACCGGCGCGCCGAGCGCTGCGGGCGCACCGATCGCGGACAGCGCGAGGTTCGTCGCGGCACCGACGATGGCCGCGAGCGCGAGCAACACGACGACGGCCGCGACGGCCCGCAAGGGACGGACGTCCATCGCTCGGTCCGTCACCCGCGACCGCCTTACCGCTTCCGGGCGACGTTCGTCCGGCCGCCGTCGGTCGCGAGGCCAACGCCCGCGTCGCGGAGCCACCCCGGCGTCTCACCCTCGGCGCGCAACAACACGTCCGCGAGGTCCGTGCGCTCGTCCACGTCAAGCGCGAGGCGCGTTGCGTCGAACTCCCGAACCGAGCAGCCCGCGGCCGCCGCGTTCCGGAGGTGGTCACGGTACGACGCGCCGTGGTAGTCGACAGCGAACCCGTCATCCCGGACGACGAGCGCGTTCGTCCCGCCGCCGAGGCCGGGCGCGAGCACGACGTCACCGGACGCCGCGAAGAAGGCGTCGAGCACGCGCGGCGTCGAAAGCGCGAGGTCCGCCATCACGACCGCTGTCTTGGGTTCGAGTCGCGCGTTCACGGCATCGCTCAGTGCCCGCTCGTCGACGACGACGGGTGCGTCACACGCGACGTCGTCCGTGGCGACCACGAGCGGGTCGCCGCCCGCCGCGCGCACCGCGTCGAGAACGTCGCCGAGCATCACGGCCGCCAGTTCGCGACGCTCGTCTGGCGAGAATAGCGGCGACAGGCGCGTCTTCGGGTCCGTCGCGTCGAACGGGACGAGCGTCCGCATCGCCACCCGCTACCCGTCGAAGCGTAGAAAGGTGTGTGGATCTAGCCGAGGCGATCGTACGTGTCGCGCTGGTTCCAGTACCACCAGCCGATCCCGCCGAGGACCACGAGAATCAGGACGACCGCACCGCCGATCAGCGCCCAGCGCTGCGTCCGCTGGGAGGACGACGCCGCGTTCGCCTTCGACTCGGCCCGGTTCGCGAGATCGCTCGCAAGGGTGAATTCGCCGGCATTGTACGCGTGCTTCGCGTTCGCGAGGAGATCACGCGCCTCGGCGACGTTCGCGCCCGATTTAGCGGCGCTCTGGACGGCGCGCTCGGACTGTTCGATCTCCGTTCGGGCGTTCTGACTCGCCTCCGTGTACGGTCGGACATCGTCCCACGATTGGATCACCGTCGCGGAGCCGCCGGGCTGGGTCTGCGTGAACGTCGCGTAGGTGAACGATTGCGCCGGCTCGTAGCTCCACTGCGCGACCTGCGGCGTCGTGCCGGTCAGATCGACGGTCACGCGCGTCACGCCCTCACTGGCGTCGAGGGCGTACTCGAACGATTGGCCGTTCAAGACCCGCGTGTCGACCTGCGCGCCGGTGTTGTCGTACGTCGTCACGACCCATGTGACGGCCGTGAGCGCCGTCTCGCCCTGGAGCGTCCACTCGTTGTACTGGCCGGAGAACGGATTCGAGAAGGTGAACTGCGTCTCCTGTTTCTCGCCGACCGCGGCGCTCTGCGGCACGTCGCCGCTCGCGCTGACGGCAAGTGCGCCCCCGACGGTCGTCGCGAGGAGCACCACAACCGCCAGCGCGAGTTTAGAACAGCGGCTCGAGTTCATCGTCGTCGTCTTCGACGAGCTCCTGTAAGTTCTGTTCGCTCTCCGATTCGATCTCGCCGATGTTCTCCTGGGCCTCGATGGCGACCTGCTGGAGCTCCTTGATCCGCGGGACGTTCGTCACGCCGCTGAGCAGGACGACGGCCGCGACGTTGTCGGAGGCCTCGACGGGGTAGTCGCCGCCCCGGACCTCCATCGACCCCGTCTGCTCTTCGAGCCACTTGCGCCCGCGCTCGATGCCCTTCCGGTTGAGGAACTTCGAGGGACCGGCGGTGACGAGCAGCGCCCGTTCCGCACCCTCGATCTCGCAGGGGAGGGTGAGTCGACCGAGCGCGGCCTTCCGGACGAGCGAGGTGATGCGGTTCGTCGTGTTCGCCGAGTCGAGCGAGCTCTCCTCGTTCGAGCCGGTGAATCGTGAGAGGATGCCGCCGCTGTCCTTCTCCTCGGCGACGCTCTCGGCGGCGTAGCCGACCGTGGAGACCCCGCCGCCGCTGAGCGTGTTGATGATCTCGGAGGAGTCGACGACACTCTCGGCGACCTCGCCGCCCTGCTCGACTTCGCCCGCGCCGAAGAGGATGCCGAAGCGCTTGACGATCTCCTCGTTGATCTGGGCGTAGCCGCCCTGCATCGACTCGCCGGTCTTCCGCCACGCGTCGTTGTCGAAGACGAGGAGGTTGTCCACCTCGCGGACGAGCGTCTGGAACGACCGGGCGGCGTTCAAGGTGTAGATGCCGCCCTCGTCGCCCGCCGGCAGGACGCCGAGCCCGTAGACCGGTTCCGTGTAGATGCGCTTGAGGTAGCTCGCGAGCACGGGCGAGCCGCCGGAGCCGGTGCCGCCGCCGAGGCCGGTGATGATGAGGAACGCGTCGATCTCGTGGACCGGAATGCCGTCGATGGCCCCCTGGACCTCGTCGATGTCCTCCTCGGCGATCTCGGCCCCGAGTTCGTTGTCCGCGCCGACGCCGTGGCCTTTCACCCGCGATTGGCCGATCAAAACCCGGTTCTCCTCCGGGACGTGTTCCAGCCCCATGAGGTCGGCTTTCGCCGTGTTGACCGCCACCGCCGCCCGGACGACGTTGCTCCCCGCCTGCTGGTCGTGCTCGAGGAACGTATCGAGGATCTTTCCACCGGCCTGTCCGAAGCCGATCATTGCGAGTTTCATGCTGGTGGCCGTTGCTGTATCGAGTGCGATCAGACGGATAAGTGTTGGTGTGACGGTCGTCCGACCCTCGGGCGATACGCCCCGCTGGCGGGCGTTTTGCGCGCTGTCGCGCGCTTGAGAGGATTCAGACGCTGTCGTGTACCCCTCCGACCTCAGACGCCGCCGCGCTGTTACCCGAGGTAGTCCGTGAGCCGCTTCAGGTCCGCGGGATCGCGCCCGAACGCCGTCACGTCGTTCTCCGCGACGGTGTTGTCGAAGCGCAACGAGCGGTACTGATCGCCGCCGAACGGGACGAACGGCAGCGGGTCGGCCAGCGTCATCCCGACCTTCGCCAGCCCCATCGGCACCGAGAGCACGGTCAGCGATTGGCCCTTCGCCCGGTAGACCGCTTTCGCGACGTCCGCGAGCGTCAACACCTCCGGGCCGCCGACTTCGTAGGTCTCGCCGTCGTGTCCAGTGAGGGCGTCCCCGATCATCTCGACGAGATCGCCGACCCAGAGCGGCTGGAAGCGCGTCTTCCCGCCGCCCGGCAGCGCGGTCACGTACGGCGTCGTCAGCGTCTCCGTGAACGAAACGAACTCGCCCCCCTCGCCGAACACCACTGACGGCCGGAAGATCGTCCATGCGAGGTCGGAGTCCCGCACGACGTCCTCGGCCTGCCCCTTCGCGCGGACGTACGCCGTCTCCCCCTCGGGGTCGGCACCGAGCGCCGACAGCTGAACGAGCTTCTCGACGCCGTGCGCTTCGGCGGCCTCGACGACGTTCCGCGTCCCCTCCAAGTGGACCTCGAAGTGTGTCTCGTCGCCCCCTTTCGGCTTGAACAGCGGCGAGAGCGCGACGAGGTTGACCACGGCGTCCTGTCCCGCGAACGCGCCCTCGATGGAGTCGTACGCCGTCACGTCGCCCGTCGCCGTCCCGACCCCCTCGGGGACCCCGGTGTCGTCCGGCGAGCGCGAGAGCGCTGTCACGTCGTGGCCGCGCGCCGCGAGTTCGCGGCAGAGGTGCGTCCCGATGAATCCCGTGCCGCCCGTGACGAGGACGTTCATACCGTATTCGTTGGTGCGAGCGCTCCCTAAAGCTACCCCCCGTATCGCCACCGCTAAACCGGCCCGTCGGGAACGACGCGTATGCTCGTCACGCTCGAAGGCATCGACGGGAGCGGCAAAACGACCGCGTGGGGGGCGCTCCGGGGGGCCCGCGACGACGGCTACACGTTCACCCGCGAACCCACCGACTCGTGGTACGGCGAGGCCGTCCTGCGCTCCGTCCGCGACGACGACGCCGACCCGCTCGCCGAGGCGTTCCTCTACACCGCGGACCACGCCGCCCACCTCTCGCGGACGGTCCGCCCCGCCCTCGAACGCGGCGACGTCGTCGTCTCCGATCGCTACTCCGACTCGCGCTACGCCTATCAGGGCGTCGCCTTGGAGGGCACCCTCGATGATCCGCTCGACTACGTGCGCCGCGTCCACGCCCCGTGGACCCGGCCGCCCGACCTCACGCTCTACTTCGACGTCGACCCCGAGGTTGCCGCTGAACGCGCCGGCGCGACGAACAAGTTCGAGCAGGTCGCCTTCCTCGAACGTGTCCACGAGAACTACGAGGAGCTGATTGCCGACGAGCCCGATCGCTTCGTCCGGATCGACGCCGAACGATCCGTCAGCGACGTCCGCGAGCGCGTCGAGACGGTGCTCGACGAACGCGTCGACTGACTCTCAGAGCTGATCGGCCTGCGCGTTGCCGGCCGCCCGATCGCGGAGGTCCTGCACGTCCTCGCGGTAGTCGTACCCCGGGATGATCCCCTCGAACCACGTCCCCTCGACGTAGTTCACGACCGCGAGCGCGTCGTCCGCCACGTTGCCCGATCGGGCGTCGATCGTCGCCTCGAAGACGACGTCGCCGTCGTCGCGCTCGACGCTCGGGTCGCCACGGGCCTCGGCGCGCGTAACGTTCGTTGCGTCGGCGAGCCGCAGTTCAAGCGTCTCAAACCACCCCTCCTCGACGACGTCGGCGACCTCGTCGTGCTCCGTGACGGCCGCCGACAGCGTCGGCACACGCACCGTCACTGCCACCGCTCCGTCCTCGATCGTTACCGTCGCGTCCCAGTCGTTCGACGTCGGCGCGTACGCATCGTCGCCCGCCGCGTCCTCGAACTTCGGGTGCGTCGCGAACGCGCCTCGGATGTCACCGTCGCTCATGTGTTTCCGGAGGGGCGCAACGGAAATGGGCGTTGCGCTCCGCTTCGGTGCCCGTAAGTAGGTGCGCGACGATGGACGAGGCGATACCGCGGCGATGGCGTCCGCCCACCACAACCGCCGGACACGCCGGCTGATGACGCCTTCTCACACAGCCATGTCCACCGGCACCCTCACGTCGGGCCCCCTCCTCACCCGACTCGAAACTCTCGCACTGATCGCCCTCGGCGGGTTCGCGGGCGCGAACTGCCGCTACGTCGCGAGCCTCCTCATCCCCGGCCTCGGCGGGACGCTACTCGCCAACGTCTGTGGCTCGTTCCTCCTCGGCTTCATCTTCTACGAGATGCACTACGCCGCCTCGCTCGCTCGCGAGACCCGGCTCGCGCTCTCGACGGGGTTTCTCTCCTCGTTCACGACGTACAGCACGTTCGCTCTCCAGAGCGCCCAGTCGCCACCGCTCGTCCTCGTCGGCAACGTCGTCGCGAACTACGCGCTCGGTTTCGCCGCCGTCGTCGCCGGTCGCGCGCTCGCCCGTCGTACCACACGGGGTGCGTCGACGTGACCCCGTTTACCGACCCCGCGTATCTCGTGGGGATCGGCGGCGCGCTCGGCGCGCTCTTGCGCACGGTGGTCGGCGAGCTCGTCGACATCGACGCCTACCCCGCGAGCACGCTCGTTGTCAACGTCGTCGGGAGCTTCTGCCTCGCCGCGCTCACCGCCGCCGGCGCGGGCGACGACCTCGCGCTTCTCCTCGGTACCGGCGCGTGCGGGGCGTTCACGACGTTCTCCTCGTTCGCCGTCGAGACGGTGCGGCTGTGGGAGACCGGTGAGCGCGCCGTCGCCGTCTTCAACGCCGCCGCAAACCTCGTCGGTGCCGGACTGGCGATCGCGCTCGCGTGGCTCCTCGTCGCGTGAAAAACGCTCGCGGCGCTACTCCTCGCTGACCCGCACTACCAGCACCGGGATCTCCGAGTGTCGGACGACCTTCTCCGTCACGCTCCCGAGCAGGAAGCGCTCGACGCCCGAGCGGCCGTGCGTTCCCATCACGATCGCGTCGCAGTCCTCCTCCGACGCGGTGTCGAGGATGACCTCGTTCGGGGAGCCCTCGACGACGAGTTCCTCGACCTCGACGCCGGCCGCCTCGCCGCGCTCGGCGACCGCCGCGACCGCCTCCTCGCCCTCGGCGTACAGTTCCTCTTGCAGCGCTGACCACTTCGACTCGGGCAGCGCGCTGTAGTCGCTCGTGTCCACGACGTAGAGCGCGACGACTGTCGCGTCAGTCAGTTCGGCCAGCTCCATCGCCTCGTCGATCGCGTCCTCGCTCTCCGGACTGCCGTCCGTCGGGACCAGAATCCGATCGTACATACACTCGGTTTTCACCCGCCCCCTACAAGAACGTGACCGCCGAGCCGGCCGACGACGGGGGTACGCGGGGCGCTCGATGACCGATGGCCGGTGTCTCGATCGCAGGCATGCGAGCGGTGGGATTCGATCTACGGTCGCAAATCTCCGAGTTGCTCACTGCTTCGAATTCCCCGCCTCGATGCGTCGCTCACGTCCGTTCGCGACAGCATGCGAGAGGTAGGATTCGAACCACGGTCGAAACTCAAAGCTTTGCTCACTGCTTCGAATCCCACACCCGACTCACGACTCGCTTCGTTCGTCGGAGTGCGAGAGGTGGGATTCGAACCCACGTACCCCTACGGGAGCGGGTCTTAAGCCCGCCGCCTTTGGCCACTCAGCCACTCTCGCGGCCATCACTTGGCGTGGCCGGCGCAAACCGTTTTCGCTTGTCCGTCACCAATCGACGGAGATCGTCCCGTCGCCCTCGGGGTCAGGTGCGATCTCCTCGTCCGTCCGGCGGTCGATCACATGGATGACGCCGCGGTCCTTCTTCGCCGGGCAGGCCTCGGCGGCCGCGACGTTGTGCGCGAGGTCGTCCTCGCCGAAGAAGTAGGTCGTGGGGCGCGCCATCCCCGACGCGAGATCCATCTCCCAGTTCTCGGAGACGGCCGCGCACTTGCCCGCGCCGAAGCACTTGTTCGCCTCGAAGAGCACCTTGTACGGCGCGTCCTCGACCGGCGGCGCGTCCCCCTCCCCGATCCCCGCAGGGTCGATCGAACCGTCCGCGTCGCTCATGGCCACCGTTGGGGCCGCGGGCGTTTGAGGGTTCGCTCTAGACGCCGAGCCCGGAGTAGTCGATGTCGCGCGTGTCGCCGTTCATCGAGACGGACTCCAGCGTGACGTCCGTCATCGGCTCGTCGTTCCGGTCCGTCGGGACGTTCCCGATCTCCTCGACGACGTCCATCCCGTCGATGACGTTCGCGAAGACGGCGTGCTTGTCGTCGAGATGCGGCTGGGCGTCGAGGGTGATGAAGAACTGCGAGCCGTTCGTGTTCGGCCCGGAGTTCGCCATCGAGACCGTCCCGGCGCTGTCGTGGCGGAGGTCCTCGTGGAACTCGTCGTCGAACTGGTAGCCCGGCCCGCCCCGGCCCGTCCCGGTACGGTCGCCGGTCTGGATCATGAAGTCCGCGATGATGCGGTGGAACGGCACGTCGTCGTAGTAGGCCTCGTTCTCGACGACCTCGCCGGTCTCGGGGTCCTCCCACGCGATCTTCCCGTTCGAGAGCCCGACGAAGTTCGCCACCGTCGTCGGCACCTTCTCCGGGTAGAGTTCGATCTCGATGTCGCCCTCGCTCGTGTGCAGCGTCGCCGTCAGATCGCTCATGTGCGGAGATAGGTAGAGAAACGGAAAACGCCACCGGTGCGCCGCCGTGCGGCGCTGACGGCCGTCCTCGACCAGCTCCGCGGGCTGACCTACGCCTCGAACGCGCGGAGGTCCACGAGCGCGTCGGCCGCCGCCCCCGTCTCGATCGCGTCGCGCGCGACGTCGAGGCCCGCTTCGATGTCGTCGACATCCTCGGCGGCGTAGAGCCGGAGCGCGGCGTTGAGCGCGACGGCGTCCGCGAAGTCGTCCGTCCGCTCGCCCGCAAGCACCTCCTCGGTGATGCGCGCGGAGTCGGCGGCGACGTCGGGGACTTCGAGGTCCGCGTTCTCCACGGCCATCCCGTACGCCTCGGTCTCGATCGTGAAGTCGGCGAGGGTCGCACCGTCCCACTCCGCGACCGTCGTCGAGCCCGGCCGGACGTCGTCGTACCCCTCTAGCCCCTGAAAGAGGAGGACGCGCGAGAAGTCGGCGGTCTCGCTCGCCGCGACGGTGTCGGTGAGTTTCTTCGCGAACGAGAGGTGGTAGAAACTCCCGAGGTGGACGTCCGCGTCCGCGGGGTTCGCGAGCGTCTCCACGGTGTTGAGGAACGTCCGGACGCCCATCTGCTCGCGCCGGTCGAGCAGGTCGTGGACGCCGGGGTTGAAGTGCGGCTGATAGTAGAACCCGAACCCGACCTCGTCGGTCATCGCCGCGGATGCGGCGGGCGCGAGGTCGGTTTCGACACCGAGTTCGTCGAGTACGTGCTTGTACGCGACGCCGTTGCCCGAGGGAACGCGCCCGCCCGAGTGGACGACGACGGGCGTGCCCGCGCTCGCCGCGACGAGGCCCGCAGCGACGCCGAGCAGCGCCGTTCGGCCCTTCCCGTCGTAGTTCGCCCCGCAGTCCACGGGGTCGCAGTCGGGCGCGACCGAGGTGACGGACTCGCGTGCCATCACGTCACGGTACGCCGCGAGCTCCGTTGGCGTGTTCTTCTTCCAGCGGTTCGCCAGCCAGAACGCCCCGAGCGTCGTCGAATCGGGGTCGTCGCGTAAGATCCGCTCGAACGCCTCCGTCGCCTGTTCGCGGGTCATGTCCTCCGCGGACTTCGGCCCGGAACCGACGACGTCACTCAGTAGTCGCTTCAGCGGCCACTCCTCCGTCTCCCGTCCAGTCGCCATGTGCGTTTGATCGGACGCGACGGCCGTAAACGCTCCCCTCCGCGCCGTGATTCAGCTCGACCCGATGTCGATGTGTCGCAGCCACCCGTTCCAGAGGAGGAACGCCGCGCCGAGGTAGCCGACGACGAAGACCACGTTCGCCACCAGCGGATAGCCGGCCCGATTGAGGTAGTAGTGCGCCATCCCCGGCCCGACGATCCCGACGACGGCCAGCGCGGCCAGCGTCCGCCCCGAATACGTCTCGCCCATACGTCCGGTTGGACGGCCGCGAGGGTCAACGGTTCGGTTCACGACGAAGACGTATCGGAGACGGCGACGGGAACGTCAGGAAAACGAGTGGGCCAGTGCGGATTTGAACCGCAAACTTCCACCTTATCAGAGTGGCGCTCTACCTAGTTGAGCTACTAGCCCGCGTCCATCACTCCGTTGCCGGGTGGGAAGGTTAAGAGTTTCCTTTCGACAGAACCGCGGGATAGATTGCCACGCCCTCGGGCGATCCGCCGTTAGTTCGACGTGCGGCCGCCGTTCTCGTCGTCGAAGTCAACGTCGTACGCGTCGTCACCGAGGTCGACGGTGTCGTCGCCGCCGGTGGATCCGCCGCTCGGGCCGGAGCCGCCTGGGCCGGGACCATTTCCGCCCATCGGCCCCATCCCACCGTCGTCGTTCCCGCCGGGGAAGCCGAACGTGTAGACGTTGCCGGTGGCGAATCCGCCCGTGAACTGGTCCATCTTGGGGACGACGTAGCGGGATTTGACGACGCCGCGAACGAGGCGGCGCGTCGGCGGGAAGACGAGGATGAACCCGACGGCGTCGGTGACGAACCCTGGCGTGAGGAGGAACGCGCCGGCGGCGACGAGAAGGCCGCCGTCGACGAGTTCGTCCGTCGGCGGCTCGCCCCGCGCGAGCGAGCGTTGGATGCGCCGCAAAGTGTGTCGGCCCTCGGCGCGGACGGCCAGCATCCCGAGGAGGCCGGTGAGTACGACGAGGGCGACGATGAGTCGCCAGTCGAGGAACGCGCTCGAGGCGACGAGGAGGAGCGCGTCCGCGAGCGGGATCAACAGGAGTCCCGCGATGAGGCGCTTTGCCATCTCGTCCTGGGCTAGGCCGCTCCGGCGTTATGGGCTTTTCGAGGCGTCGCGCCGCGCGACGCGCCGATCCTCGGCCGCCGCCGTCTCCGAAGCGCTTTCCCGCCCGCCACGCGACCCACGCGTATGGACGAGTCCGCCGAACGGACGAAGGTGGAGTGGCGACCGTGGGGGCCGGCGGCGTTCGCCGACGCCGAGGCGGCCGAGAAACCCGTACTGCTCTCGCTCGTCGCGTCGTGGTCGGCGCGCTGTCGCGAGATGGACGAGGGGGCCTTCTCGGTGCCGACCGTCGCCGCGAACGTCAACGAGGAGTTCGTCCCCGTCCGCGCGGACGCCGATCGCCACCCGCGCGTCCGCGAGCGCTACAACATGGGTGGGTTCCCCTCGACGGTGTTCCTCACGCCGTCGGGCGACCTCATCGCGGGCGCGACCTATCTCGACGCCTCGAACGTCCGGGGCGTCCTCGATCGCGTCCGGGAGACGTGGGAGGAGAAGGGCGAGGAGGCCGGTCGCGTCCCCCGCGCGCTCCGCGGGCAGGAGCCGCCCGCGGGCCCGGTCAGCGACGACATCGAGGCGCTCGTTGCCGGCCAACTCGGTGAGCAGTACGACGATCGCTTCGGTGGGTGGGCGACGAACGAGAAGTTCCCCTTACCGCGCACGATCGACTTCGCGCTGAAGCGCGAGCGCCAGCAGGCCCTCCGCACGCTGGAGGCGATCAGCCGGAACCTCGTCGATGACTACGATGGTGGGTTCTACCGCTTCGCGCACGCCCGCGACTGGAGCGACCCACAGCGCGAGAAACTACTGGAGACGAACGCCGGGCTCCTGCGGGCGTTCGCGAACGCCTATCTCTACACCGGCCGCGAGACGTACGAGGGGCCGGCGTCGAACGCCGTCGACTACCTCACGTCGACACTCTGGACGGGCGACGCCTTTGGCGGGAGCCAACACCCCGGCGACTACTTCGAGCGCCCGGCCTCCGAACGCGCCGACGAGGACGAACCTGCCATCGACGCGACGGCGTACGCGGGGAAGAACGCCCGCGCCGCCGACGCGCTCCTCACCTACTACGCGTACACGGACGATCGGACGGCGCGACGCTACGCCGAGCGCACCCTCGACTATCTCGCCGACACACTCGTCGACGACGGCGTCGTCTCGCGCTACGACGACCCGGACGCCCCACGGGGCATCCTCACCGACCACGCGGCGCTCACGGTCGCGTTCGCCCGCGGCGCACAGACCGTCGACCCGAACTACCTCGACGTCGCGGTGTCGGTCGCCGACCACGCCATCGAGACACTCCAACACGGCGCGTTCCGCGACGGCCCCGCGGAGGCCGTCGGCCTGCTCGATAAACCGCTCCACCCCATCGACGACAACGCGACGATGGCCCACGGGCTGCTCGATCTTGCCGAACTTACGGACGACGACGCGTACCGCGCGGCCGCGCGGGACGCCATCGGTGCGTTCGCCGACGCGGCCGACCGTATGGGCGTCCAGGTCGCCGACTACGCCGCGGCGGCCTCCCGCACCGTCGATCGCCCGCTCACCGTCCGCGTCGGCGACGACACTGGAACGGACCTCCACCGCGCAGCGCTCCGCGTCGCCGACCACGAGAAGGTCGTCGTTCCCGCCGCCGCGGGCGTCGAGGCTGGCGCGGCGTTCGTCGTCGTCGACGGTGATCTCCACGGTCCGGCCACCGATCCCGAGGAACTGACAGCGCTCGTCGCCGAGCACGCCTGATCAGTTCGGCGGTCTAGAAAGCGAGTACGGACTGTTACGGAAAGCCCGCCATGTAGCGCGGAGGGAGTGTCACAGATCGACGTCGACGCGGATTTCCTCGTCGGTGACGGTGTCGACGAGGTCGCCCGCGATGGTGTAGTCGTCCTCGTTCTTCTCGGTCCACCCGAAGGCGGCGAGGACGGCCTCGCCGAGTCCGGGGTCGGGGTCGACCCACGCGGTGTTCGACTCGACTTCGGTGACGACGCCGAGCTCCTCGCCCTCGACGTCGACCAGTATCTTGCCTTCGTCCTCGCTGGTAAGCGTAGCCATAGTCGCGTCGTCGGTGCGCGGCGGGAAAGCGCTGGTGGCGGACCGCGGCCCCAGCGTTCTTTCGGGTGGGGAGAGACGAGCCAACCATGTCGACAGACGACACGCCAGTGCCGGTCGAAGAGGGAGAAGAATACGTCGTCGACGTAGAGGACGTCGGCGAGGAAGGCGACGGTATCGCGCACGTCGAAGACTTCGTGGTACTCGTCCCGGACGCGAAGTTGGGCGATCAGGTCCGCATCACGATCGACACCGTCCAAGACGAGTTCGCAGTCGCGGACGTCCTGGAGCACGAAACGGACGTCGAATAGCGCGGTCCACGTCAACACGGTACACGATTTTGCCGCGTTGGGCGCTCTCGCAGCCGTCTCCAGGCCACCGCAGCACAACTTTTATATAGAAGGGCAAACAATCTATCTGATGACGATGTCTCAGCGACGTATGCAGGGCCAGCCGATGGTCATTATGGGCGACGACGCACAGCGCGTGAAGGACAAAGACGCGCAGGAGCACAACATCTCGGCGGCACGCGCCGTCTCGGACGCCGTGCGTTCCACCCTCGGCCCGAAGGGGATGGACAAGATGCTCGTGGACGACATGGGCGACGTCACGATCACGAACGACGGCGTCACCATCCTCGAGAAGATGGACATCGACAACCCGACGGCCGAGATGATCGTCGAGGTTGCCGAGACCCAAGAGGACGAGGCCGGCGACGGCACGACGACCGCCGTCGCAATCGCGGGCGAACTCCTCAAGAACGCGGAGGACCTCCTCGAACAGGACATCCACCCGACTGCGGTCATCAAAGGGTACAACCTCGCGAGCGAGCGGGCCCGCCAGTTCGTTGACGCCGAGGCCGTCGAGGTCGACCCCGACGACGAAGAGCTCGTCCGCTCCGTCGCCGAGACGTCCATGACGGGCAAGAGCGCCGAGATCGACAAGGAGCAGCTCTCCGGGCTCCTCTACGAGGCGCTGCGCGCCGTCTCCGTCGACGCCGACGACGGCTCCACGGTCGTCGACGTCGCCAACATCAACATCGAGACACAGACCGGCCGCGCCGTCTCCGAATCCGAGCTCCTCAAGGGCGCGACCGTCTCCAAGGACCCCGTCCTCGACTCGATGCCGACCGAGTTCGACGACGCGGACGTCCTCCTCCTCAACGAGGCCGTCGAGGTCGAGGAGGCCAGCGCCGACACGAGTGTCAGCATCGACAGCCCCGACCAGCTCCAGAGCTTCCTCGATCAGGAAGAAGAGCAGCTCAAGGAGAAAGTCGAGCAGATCAAGGCCTCCGGTGCCGACGTCGTCCTCTGCCAGAAGGGCATCGACGACATGGCCCAGCACTACCTCGCGAAGGAGGGCATTCTCGCCGTCCGCCGCGTGAAGAAGTCCGACATCGAGTTCCTCAAGGAAGTCCTCGGTGCCGCGATCGTCACGGACCTCGACTCCCTCAGCGCCGCCGACCTCGGCCGCGGGAGCATCCGCCGCGACGTCGAGGACGAGCTCTTCTACATCGAGGGCCTCGACGAGACGGCCCACGGCGTCACGCTCATCCTCCGCGGGAGCACGGACCACGTCGTCGATGAGCTTGAGCGCGGCGTCACCGATGCGCTCGACGTCGCTGCACAGACCATCTCGGACGGCCGCGTCCTCCCCGGCGGCGGTGCCATCGAGGTCGAGGTCGCCGACCAGCTCCGCAACTACGCGGACTCCGTCTCCGGCCGCGAGCAGCTCGCCATCGAGGCGTTCGCGGACTCCCTCGAACTCGTCCCGCGCGTCCTCGCCGAGAACGCCGGGCTCGACCCGATCGACACCCTCGTCGACCTCCGCTCGGCCCACGAGAGCGGAAACAACCGCACGGGACTGAACGTCCTCAGCGGCGACCTGGAGAACTCCCTCGACGCGGGCGTCGTCGAGACGGCCCACGCCAAGGAACAGGCCATCAGTAGTGCCACCGAGGCCGCGAACCTCGTGCTCAAAATCGACGACATCATCTCCGCCGGCGACCTCTCCACCGACAAGGGCGACGAAGGCGGTGCGGGCGGCCCCGGCGGCGCAGGCGGCATGGGCGGTATGGGCGGCATGGGCGGCATGATGTGAAGCCGGTCTGACGACGCCCACTCCCGACCCAACCCCGTTCTCGCATCGCTCGTCGACCGATTCCGTTCGGTTTCTTCGCACGCCACCGACGAGCGCCGGCTACGTCCGCCGCGCGCGCAGCCAGCGGAGGACGGTGCGGTCGAGGTCGAACGTCGCGGCGAGGAAGTACGCGCCGGCGCAGAAGAGGACAACGCCGATGGCGAGCGCGAGGACACCCCACGGCCACGCGCCGCCGGCGAGGGTCGCGGCGGCGAACCCACGGATACTGACGCGGACGAGTGCGATCCCGAGCACGAAGTAGCCGAGTTTCCATGCGAGGCGTTTCACCTCGTCGCGGGCGGCCCGTCGGGCGATCGCTTCGACGTCGTCGTCGTCGCGTTGGGAGGACATGGCCGTCGCTACGCGGCGATTGCACAAAAAAGAGGTCGCTTACTCCTCGTGGATGTCGAGATCGAACTGCTCGTTCTCGGCGGCGGCGTTGAGCACGACGCTCGTCGCGGACTCCTTGATGTCCTGGTCGCCGAGGAGCTCCTTGATCAGGTAGTTCATGTCGTCGGTGTCGAGGAACTTCCCGACGGCGATAATGTCGTAGTCGCCCGTGACCTCGTAGACGGAGACCATCTGCTTGTGCGCGCGGAGGTGGTCAGCGAGGTCGGGCAGCGCGGTCCCCTCGACCTTCAGTTGGAGGACGGCCGTGACGTCGTAGCCGAGTTTGTCGTAGTCGACGATCGGGGTGTACCCCTTGATGACGCCCTCGTCCTCCAGATCCTTGAGGTGATTCGAGATCGTCGTGACGGAGACGTCGAGGTCTTCGGCGAGACTGCGGAGGCTCGCGCGGCCGTCGCCGAGCAGCGCGTTGATGAGCTTCGCATCGAGGTTCTCGTAGGTCATATTCCCACAAAGGGGGTGGGGGCATTAGAATTTAACGAACGTCCACTTCCCCGCACCCCCAAAAGATTTGCGAGGACCGCAACCGCTTTAGTAGTCCGCGCGTTTGCATCGAACGACGAAACCAATGACGAACGGGAAACCGGTCACCGATGGCGGTCTCAGCGAAACGGAACAGGACGTACTGGACGAGATTGAGGAGAAGAACGTCGATTTCCTCCGACTGCAGTTCACGGACATCATGGGGACCGTGAAGAACGTCTCCGTGCCCGCGGAGCAGGCGGAGAAGGCCTTCACGGACGGGATCTACTTCGACGGTTCCTCCATCGAGGGGTTCGTCCGCATTCAGGAGTCCGACATGCGGCTCAAGCCGGACCCCGAAACGTTCGCCGTCCTCCCGTGGCGCAAGCGCGAGGAGACGGCGTCCGCTCGACTCATCTGTGACGTCATCAATACGTCCACGGACGAGCCCTTCGAGGGTGACCCGCGCCGCGTGCTGAAGAACGTCCTCAAACGTGCCGACGACATGGGCTACACGGTCAACGCCGCCCCCGAACCCGAGTTCTTCCTCTTCGAGGAGGACGAGAAGGGCCGCGCGACGACGGAGCTCTCGGACTTCGGCGGCTACTTCGACCTCGCACCGAAGGACCCGGCCTCCGACGTCCGCCGTGACATCATCAACGGGCTCGAATCCATGGGCTTCGAGATCGAGGCCTCCCACCACGAGGTGGCGGAGTCCCAACACGAGATCAACTTCGAGTACGACGACGCGCTCGCGACGGCGGACAACGTCGCGACGTTCCGCACGGTCGTTCGCGCGATCGCCGCCGAGCACGACCTGCACGCGACGTTCATGCCGAAGCCGATCGCGGAGATCAACGGCTCGGGGATGCACACGCACTTCTCGCTCTTCCAGGACGGCGAGAACGCCTTCCACGACGAGAGTGACGAGTTCGACCTCTCCGAGACCGCCCACCAGTTCCTCGCGGGCATCCTCGAGCACGCGCCCGCGATCACGGCTGTCTCGAACCCGACCGTGAACTCCTACAAGCGCCTCGTTCCCGGCTACGAGGCCCCGGTGTACGTCGCGTGGTCCGACCGGAACCGCTCCGCCCTCATCCGCAAGCCCGCGGCGCGCGTCCCGACCGCCTCCCGTATCGAGGCGCGCTTCCCGGACCCCTCGTGCAACCCGTATCTCGCGTTCGCCGCGCTCATCTCCGCGGGGCTCGACGGGATCGAGCAGGAGCTCGAGGCACCCGGCCCGGTCCGCGAGAACATCTACGAGTTCGACGCCGAGAAGCGCGAAGAGTACGGTATCGAGACGCTGCCGGCGAACCTCGGCGAAGCCGTCGACGCCCTCGAAGCCGACGACGTCGTCCTCGATACGCTCGGCGATCACATCTCGGAGAAGTTCATCGAGGCCAAACGCGAGGAGCACACCGGTTACCGCATCCAGGTCTCCGACTGGGAGAAGGAGCGCTACCTCGAGAAGTTCTAACGGCTCGACTCAGCGACTCCCGATTCGCCGGCGCACCGATCGGGTGACGGGGAGCGCGACCACCCCGCCGCCCGCGATTCCGCTCGTTATGACGACACCGTACCACGGTAGCGGCGCGAGGAGCGCCGCGAGTCCCAGTCCGCCGCAGACGGCGTAGCCGGAGATTGTCGGCGCGACGCTGAGCGCCCTACGGGGGTGGCGTGCGACGACGAACGACCCGAGGAGCGCGCCGACACCGAGCCCGCAGGCAGCAAGCGCGTCGACGGTCGGTCCGGCGAGGATCGGGGCGAGAACGCCGAGGCCGGCGGTGAAAGCGTAGCCGGGTTCGAGCCGGCGACGCGTGAGCGCGAGGACGCCGGCGACGAGACAGCCGCCGATGGCGACGCCGGCGACGACGTCGACGAGGTAGTGGACACCGAGAAGGAGGCGCGTCGCGCAGACGAGCACGATCGCGGCGGCGGCGAGCCACCAGCGGACGCGGCGGCGCGGGCGTTGGAGGAGGGCGGCTGCACCGCCGTAGAGGGCAGCGGCCGAGGTCGCGTGGCCGCTCGGGAACCCGTAGCCGTCGGCGGCGACGAGTGCGACGCTCGCGGGCGGACGACCGAGCGCGAAGAGCGCCTTCGCGCCGACGACGGTGCCGAAGATGGCGAAGCCGAGCGCAACGTAGCGCGCGGCATCGCGTTCGCTGAGGAGGTCGTAGCGCGGGCCGAACCAGTGGAGGGTCGCGACGGCGGCGACCACGAACCACGCGTCGCCGAGCTGTGTGAGGACGGAAAAGAGCGACACGAACCCGTCCGGCACGGCAGCCGTGAGTGCGCGTGTGAACCCGACGCCGCGCACGGGTTATCGTTTCGAGCGGAGCCAGCCGGCGACGCGTCCGGGGACGCCCAGGGCGTTCAGCGAGACGCCGACGATGGTCATGAAGACGTAGAGGCCGAACGTGGAGAAGCCGACGACGAGCATGGCGAGGATGGCCCACGGGCCGTCGAGCCAGTAGAACGCGCCGAGGGTCATAACGGTCCCGTAGAGCATGACGAGGTAGGGTCCCCAGCCGCGGGCGTGGTTGCGCCGGACGCGCGAGCGGACGTACCCCTTCAGGTCGTCCTCGAAGGCGTCGCGGTCGACGGTCTTCTCGTCGAGTTCGCGCTCGAGCGACTCGACGCGGTGTTGGAGGGCGGTCACGTCCGGGGTCGGTTCGGTCCGACCGCCGTCGGCCCCCGCACGGCCGCCGTCCGTCTCGACGCGCCGCTCGTCCGGTTCCGTCGCCGTGTCGTCCGTTCGTCCCGCGAGCACGGCGTTGAGTACCGCCCCGCCCATAATAACAGTCCCGGAGACGTACAGCCAGGTGATGAGCAGGACGGCCGCGCCGAGGACGCCGTAGAGGTCGGGGCTGCCGACGGTGGCGACGTAGAGGCGAAAGCCGTCGGCGAGCAGCGTCCAGCCGATGGCGGCGGCGAGCGCGCCCGGCCACACGTCGGCGAACGGGAGCTCGGTGTCCGGAAAGACGTGATAGACGGGGAGGAAGACGACGGTGAGCGCCGCGGCGAGCCCGACGGTGCCGACGAGTTCGCCCACGAACCCGCCGATGACGCGGGGAAGGAGAACGCCGACGGCGGCCGCGAGGGCGGCGGCGACTCCGACCGCACAGAGGACGAGCGCGCCATCGACGAGCTGTTGCGTGAGCGGTTCGTCCGCCGGGCGACCATAGATCCGCGAGAAAGCCGCGTCGAGCCCGCGGAAGACCCGAAGGCCCGACCACGCGAGGAGGGCGAGTCCGGCGAGCGTCGCGCCACGGCGATCGACCGCTGAACGGACGGTTTCGGTGACGACGTGCTGGCCCGCAGGCGTGAGAAACGTCCCGACAGCGTCGAGGGCGTAGTCGGCGAGGGCGTCCCCGCCGAGCGCCGACCCGATGGCGAGCGCGAGGACGAGCAGCGGAACGAGCGAGACGAATGCGTAGTAGGCGACGCCGGCGGCGAGGAACGTGATCTCGTGTCGACGCGCACTCGCGACGACAGCGCGGACGACGCGGACAGCGTCGGGTCTGGACACGGCGTGGGGAGACGCTCCGGCGTGAAAAGTGCTCAGGGAGCGACGTCACGGATCTCGGCCACGGACGCGTCCGTCTCGAACGTCGTGCCGCCGTAGTGGGTGCGCGAGGCGGCGTGGCCGGCGTCGCGGAGCGCGGCGAGGAAGCCGTCCATCGCGACGGCGGGTTCGCTCCACCGCCCGTAGAGTTTGTGCTGGTCGTAGTGGGTCGGGCGGTCGAGTTCGTCGCCGAGCGTGTCGAGGAGGTCCGCGGCGCGCTCGCGCGTCCCCATGTCGTCGTCGAGGTGGCCACGAACGGCGTCGAGGAAGGCGTCGTCGTGCGTCGCGCCGAGCCAGATCGGCCCCGCGGTGAGGAGGTTCCGGCCGTCGCAGTTCGGACAGACGTCCGGGCGGGCGGCGTGGAGGCCGCTCTCGTGCTCGCGCCACAGGCACTCCGGGCAGTGATAAACGTGGCCGAGTTCGTCGACGGCGGCGTTCGCGGCGCTCGCGGAGTGTGTGAGGTCAACGTACGTCCGGACGTAGTGGCGCGTCGCGTGGGTCAACAGTGGCGTGACGCCGACATCGAAGCGCGCGGCAGAGCGCGCCATCGCCGAGAGGAGGACGCGGACGCCCATCTCGGCGTGGTACTCCGTGTTGCGGGGGACCGTGCCGTACTTGCGGACGCCGGAGTCGAAGTGCGCGCCACAGAGCGGGGCGGTGTCGGTCGCAGTGACGCAGACCATGTCGCGGGCGTTCGCGAACGTCGCGTCGAGGAACGGCGCGGGCGTGCCGAACGGGTCGAGGTCGACGACGTCGTAGGCATCCTCGGGGTCCCAGAGCACCGCGTTCGCGTCGTCGTGCAGGACGTCGCCGTTAGCATCGTTGCGCGCGAGGTTCGTCTCGGCGAGCTCGACGGCCGCCGGGTCGCGATCCACGAGCGTCGCGTCCCAGCCGTCCGCGGCCGCGCGGACGCCGCGGATCCCCGAGGCGCACGTCGCATCGAGGTACGTCTCCGCGCGGGGTTCGCGATCGCGATATGCACGCAGCGCCGCCACCGTCAGGTCGCGGTTTAGCTCCTGCTCCGTGTTGAAGAACACCGCATCCTCGATGCCCTCACCGGACTGCTCGGGCACCTCCATCGTCACCGCGCCCTCCGTGACCTCCATGGCGATGCGTGGGGGCGGCGCGGCCCTAAAGGGCACGACATGCCACTGACGAACCACACGTCCTTTATCGGGCCGTCGGTTAGGTTCGGGCGTGACGGCCCACGCCGGCGACGAGGACGGAGACTGGCGGGACGCCCTCGGAGCCGCGGGCGAACTCACTCCCGAAATCGTCGCGCGTCTCCTCGACGCCCACGGCGACCGCGGGCGGCGCGCCATCGACGCCGTCGGCGAGGGGCGCGTGAAGCAGTATGCCGATTTCACCGTCGTCGTCGGCCACGAGGACGAGTACGTCGTCGAGGACGGCGGCTGCACCTGTCGGGACAGCCAGTACAACCTCGATCCCGACGATCCCGACCAGCGCTGCTGGCACGTCCTCGCCGTCGAGATCGCCGAACGCGTCGGCGAGGTCGATCACCACGACATGTACTACTCCGAGGTCCGGGACTTCCTCTAGCGTCGCGGGTGCTTTTTGCCGTCGGGCACGTAGCGAGCGGCGATGACCGCTTTCGCGGACGCAACGGAGGCCGACGTGCGCGCGGCCTTCGACGAGCAGGATTACGTCGCCGGCGACGACGTCGTGACGACGGCGCTGTTGGCGCTCCGCCTCGGCAAACCGCTCCTCGTCGAGGGCGCGCCGGGCGCGGGCAAGACCGAGCTCGCGAAGACGCTCGCGCGCGGCTTCGACACCGATCTCGTCCGCCTCCAGTGTTACGAGGGGCTGGCGGCCGAGAACGCCCTCTACGAGTGGAACTACACGAAACAGCTGCTCGCCGTCGAGGGCGGGGACGCCGACGTCGACGGCGAGACGTCGGTTTTCGACGAGGAATACCTCTTAGAGCGCCCACTACTTCGCGCGCTCGCCGCGGCAGACGAGGGCGAGAACCCGCCCGTATTGCTCGTCGACGAGCTCGATCGTGCCGACGAGGCCTTCGAGGCCCTCCTCCTCGAGGTGCTCTCGGACTTCCAGGTGTCCGTCCCGGAGCTCGGCACCGTCTCGGCCGAACGCCCGCCGATCGTCGTTCTCACCTCGAATCGGACCCGCGGGCTCTCCGACGCGCTCAAGCGCCGTTGTCTCTACCTCCACGTCGAGCCGCCGTCCTTCGAGCGCGAGCTGGAGATCGTCGAGCGCAAATCCGCCCTCGATAGCGCCGTCGCCGCGGAGGTCTGCGGCGTCGTACAGGCGCTGCGCGAACGCGCCCTGCGCAAACAGCCGGGCGTCGCGGAGACGCTCGACTGGGCGGACGCCCTCGCCGCCCTCGACATCGAGGAGCTCGACGCCGAGACCATCGAGCGGACGCTCGGCTGTCTGCTGAAGGACGCGACGGACGTCGAGCAGATCGACGCCGAGGCCATTGAGGCGGCGCTCGACGAGGCGCGTCCCGGAGCACGGACGGCCGACACGGCGTGATGGACGACCACCTTCGGGCGGAGCTCGTCCGCTTCGCCGCCGCGCTTCGTGAGAGCGGGGTCGCAGTGCCGGGAGACGGTGCGCTCGCGGCCGGGGACGCCCTCGCCGCCCTCGACGACCGGTCCCGCGAGTCCGTTCGAGCGGCGCTGCGCGCGACGCTCTGTACGCGCCCGGCGGACGAGGGGCCTTTCACGTCGCGTTTCGAGACGTTCTGGACGCGCGTCCGCGGTGGCGACGCGACGTACGGCGACGACGATGGCGTCGCCACGCTCGACACGAGCGCCGAAGGGGTGGCGGACGCGCCCGGCCAGATGGTCGTCGACGAGACCGCGTCGATGCCGGGCGGTGCCGGCGGCGAGCGCAGCGGTGGCGTCGGCCCGAGTCAGAGCGAGCGTGCGGGCAACCAGTACAGCGCCGACGGCGCGAGCGAACCCGTCTCACTCGACGGCGTACAAGGGGACGACGACGCCATCGACGACGCGGTCGCGGCGTTCACCGACGCCGTCGCGTCGCTTCCCGGTCGCCGCTGGGGGCGCGGCGACGGCACACCCGACGCCCGGCGTGCGCTCCGCCGCGGGGCCGCGACCGGCGGCGTCCCGCTCCCCCTCCCGGAGCGCGAACGCGAACGCACGGCGGCGCGTGGCCTCGTCTTCGTCGACGTCAGCGGCTCCGTCCTCGACCACCTCGATCGGGACGTCCTCATCGGCTTTTGCCACGCGATCCGCACGCGGTGGCGACGGACGCCGATCTACTTCTTCGACACCGCGCTCCGCGATGTCAGCGGGGCGTTCGACGTCTCCTCGTCGGCCGCCGCGGCCGAGGTCTTGGAGGCTACACAGGTCGGGTGGGGCGGCGGCACCCGGATCGGTGACGCCTTGGCGGGTCTCCACCGCGACCAGCCGGAGCGCGTCGGGCGACACGATACGGTCGTCATCGTCAGCGACGGCATCGAACGCGGCGGCACGGACGTCCTGCGCGAACAGGCCGCATGGCTCTCCCGACGCGCCGGTCACGTCCTCTGGTTGAACCCGCTCGCCGCCGACGAACGCTGGTCGCCGAGCGCGCCCGGCATGCGCGCTGCCCTCCCGTATCTCGACGGGCTGTACGCCTTCGGCGAGACGGAGGATCTCACCGCGCTCGCCGCGGACCTACGACGCCGCGGGCCGTCGCTACGAGCCGTCGAGAAGAGCGGGACAGCGTGAGAAGGTGAGGACGAGGAGGGGCGCGGGTCGGGCTTACGACTTTGCGCAGAGGTCGACGTAGTTCCGAAGGATCCGCAGGCCGGTCTCGCCCGACTTCTCCGGGTGGAACTGCGTGCCGAAGACGGTGCCGTCGTCGTTCGCGACGACGGACGCGAAGTCCGTGCCGTAGTCGGTTGTCGCGACGACGTGGTTCTCGTCCTCGGGTTCCGCGTAGTAGGAGTGGACGAAGTAGGCGTATTCCCCATCAACGGAACCACCGGTTCCGTCCGCCGGTCGCGTCTCCGACGCGACGCTGTCGACCCCCGCGACGAGCGGGTGGTCGCGCTCGACGTGCAGTTCGTTCCATCCCATGTGCGGGACCTTCAGGTCGGGATCGTCGAAGCGGACGTTCGTCCCGGGGATCAACCCGAGGCCCTCGACGTCGCCCTGTCCTTCGCGGTCCGCCTCCTCGCTCGTGTCGAGGAGCATCTGCATGCCCAGACAGATGCCGAACAGCGGGGTGTCGGAGTCCGCGACGTCACGGAGGGCCTCGCGGAACGGTCCCGCGTTCTCCATGCCGTCGCCGAACGCGCCGACGCCCGGGAGGACGACGCCGTCCGCCTCGTCGAGGGCCTCGGAATCGTCCGAGATCTCCACGGCCGCGCCCGCACGTTCGAGGCCGCGCGTCACGCTCCGGAGGTTCCCGAGGCCGTAGTCCACGACGACGACGTCCGCCGTCGTCTCGCGGGTCGCGTGGGTGCTCATACGGAGTGGTGGGCGGGCGCGGGGCAAGACAGTTTCCCCTCCATCTTTTTCCGGGTCGGGTGCGCTTCGCGCACCCGCTCCCCGCAAAAACACGGTCCGCGCGAGCGGAGCGAGTGCGGGACTAGCGGGGCCGTAGGTCCCGCGAGGGTGAAAAAGGCCGAGCGTGGAGCGCTCGGTGAAACGCGGCGCTTTGCGCCGCGTACGCTGGACCGCACCGCGACCGCCACCACGGTTAGTACAGAAGAAAAACTGATCAAACCACGGCGCTAGCGTTCGGCGACCGAGTGGTCCGGCAGGACCCGGTAGGTCGCCGGTTCACTCGCCGTAGGCGAGGCGCGAGCGCGACCAGCGGAAGCGCGACACGCTTTTGCGTACGAGACGGCTTAGTGGTTAGGGGAAGTTATGGAGGTGGCGCCTGATACGAGAGTATGTCTGGAGATCG
>NZ_BAAABL010000040.1:0-23000 GCF_039520965.1 Halarchaeum salinum | reverse complement strand
CTCGGGACAGTTCACCCAGCCCTGCCCGAACGCCGCTCCAAACCCCTCATCGGGGTACCACTCGTGTTTCTCTCCACAGTTCGGGCAGTCAACGCGTGGGGGCTGAATCTCCGCGGCCTCCTGCTGGAGATAGTGATTCCCCTGGTAGGCACGACAGTGCTGGCAGACGTTGCCCCAGACTCGCTTCTCAAGAGTCCTACTATATACTCGCTCGACTGGCGTTTCATACTCCGCGAGCAATGCTCCGAGTGGCGTATCCAGATGGTCGTTGCGGGGCCACACAACCGGCGTGTCCTCACCACACTTCCAGCACTCCGTCTGCCACGTCACGAACTTCTCGTGATCTGCGGGGAACTCTTCCGGGAGCATCGTTGCTCCCCTTGTTCGCTCTATTCATATTTGGCTGCTTCTACGCCTTGACGCAGTATCCTCGCTGCCTAACTACAGAATTAGATTCGGACTACTCGAGTGCTGCGCGGAGTGTATTGCGATGCGTCCGAATCGTCGTTGTCGTGACGCCTGCGGCGTCCGCGACTGCAGCCTGTGTAAGTCGATACTCGCTCTCCTGAGCTACGTAGTAGAGGCAGGCCGCAGCGAATCCCGGTGGCGACACCCCCTGCGCGAGAGATTTGGCCTCGGCGTGCTCCGCGAGCGTCCGCGCTTGTCGCCGGACGCTGTCGGGGACGTCGAGATTGGAGGCGAAACGTGGGAGGTACGCGTGTGGCTGCACCGGCTGGGCCGGCAGTCCGAGCTCTTTGTTCAGGGTCGCGTAGGCGTTGGTCACACGATTCTCCCCAACACGTGCGGCCTCAACGACGTCCGCGAGTGGGAGTGAGCGGCCGTTGCATCGGCAGGCGGCGTAGACGCTCGCTGCCGCCACCGCCTCGATCGACCGCCCTGGGAGGAGTCCCTCGGAGTGGGCGCTGCGGAAGAGCTGGCACGCCTGCTCCTGGAGCGTGTCGTCGACGTCGAGCACGATCGCGACTCGCTGTACCTCTCCAAGTCCGTGGCTCAGGTTTCGCTCCTGTTTGGAACGGAACCGCCCCCGTTTCTGCTCGCGACGTAGTCGGCCGAGCTGCCGGCGCTTCTTCGCCGAGAGCGCATTCCCCTTCCCGTCGCGTTTCCGCCCGATCGTCGTCGAGAGTCCTCGGTCGTGGCGCGATGTCGTCAATGGAGCACCTGTTCGCTCGGTCTCCTCCTCGTACACCGGCTCCCCGCTATGGTCGATTGCGTGTTCTTCCAGGACGAGTCCGCACGCCTCGCAGACTGTCTCCACCGTGTTCGTCGCCACTCGCCCACCGCATTCCGGGCAGCCGTTCGTCTGATTGTCAGTCTGGACGTCCTCGTCGAAACCGTTCGCGTAGATCTCTCTCGAAGCCATCCTGATCACGAGGTATCCGGGGAGCGCGTCGGTCCGCCGAACTCCTCACCCCTCTCTGGGGGTGACAAACAGACTGTGGAGTCAGCTAGTCGGTCCAGAAGCCACGCTGGCGGTCCTCAACTTCGCTTAAGACTGCTGCAAGAACGTCCCGCCAGTCAGCGGGATGGCTGGTATCCTCCCCCGGCGTCGGCGCGTCCGGCCCTGGGTGAATGTGATCTAACGCGTTGTGCGTCGAGGGATGCCGGTCCCACCGATGGTCAAACTCGCTCTCGGCATGGCTTTCGTGGTAGTGAATGGAGAACGTTCCATTCTCAAACCAGACGATGTCGAGACGTGCCTCGTTAACCTGTACTGGGTAGAGCGCGGAATCGAAGACACAGACGAGCCGCTCTGGTGCGGTCGGCGGCGACTCCTCAATTCGAGCGAAGCGAGCATCGTTTCCGAGACGCTCAGCGATGATCGAGAGCCGTTCGAAATCGACCGGTGCACCATCACCGACGTCGAGCTCGGGCGTCTCGCCACCGTCGCTCATGCCGGCGACTGCTGGCCAGCAGCACCGTCGTCCACACCAGTGAGCGCGCGTTCGAGGAGTGCGATCCGCCGTCGCGTCGTCATCCAGAAAGAGACGTCCTCCCAGACGTCCTCCACCCGTTGGTCGTGTTCCCGTGCGTACGCCGTGATCGAGACGTCCTCGGGTGTGTCGACGTCGAACTCGGTCGCGTACGACTCATCGCGGTCCGTCGCAGCCTGGAGGAACTCGAGCAGTTCGTCCTGCGAGTACTGCTCTTGGAGGTGCTGTATGCGCCGCCACTGGAGATATGCCTCGTTGCGCTCGTACGTCGCCGGCGCCTCCGTCACCCGCGTGACGACGCCCATGCGCTCGAACCACTCCAAGTACTCACGTGCGGCATCCACACCATGCTCGGCACGCTCCGCGACCTCCTCGACAGTCGTTGGGCTATCGAGAGTCAGGATCGCATCAAAGAAGTCGTCGCGCGTCCGTCCTCCGCGGACGACGTCCTCGGGTGGTGTGAGCGCATCGAAGTTCGGAGCGTTCCGCTGCTCCGCCGCGTCGGCTTGCAACTCCTCACGCGGTTTCTTCATACTACTCCCAACGCAATCAGACGGGATAAATATTCCTCTAGACGGAATATTCCGTCTACTTGAGGAAGTCCGGACGGTCGGTGTCGCGAGTCGTGGTCGCCTCGGGGTCGATCCCCAGCTCGCGGAGTTCCGCATCGGTCGGTTCGTGGCCGATCTCGCCCTTGTGGAGCGCGACTGCCTCATCGAGATTCTCTAACGCGTCAACTCGCGACTTCCTTGCGTCGTGACGCCGGTCTCAACGTCCGTCGCGATCCACCAGTCGTCCTCCCGCCACAGCCGAATCTCCCCCGGACGCGGACTCTCCTTCGACGACCCAGCCATTATCGCCTAATTCGGCCGCTAACCGGTAACTATCCGGTGCTGTCAACCACCCGTTGTGCGGAACGACACCGATCTTAACCAACATATGGCGGTGTTTCTAGTTCAGTGTTGGTTAATCGAAGCGGGCCCTCCACTGGTTCCGGAGTTAACTCACGTACAGTAGCGTCGTGTCAGGAGATGCGGTGGCAGATGATTTCGGTGCTCCCGCAGGCAGGGCATTCGTTAGTCGAAGGATTAACGGTCGCACCGCAGCGCCGGCACTCCACGACTCTCTCCGGTTGTGCTGTGGGCGAGAGCACTCGCTTGAGTAAGCGAATCATGTGTTAGGCCCCCTTGGGAGCGGGGACGCGGCCAGAGGAGGGGCTAGCCGATGTTGGAGCGTGTGACAGTGGGCGCGAAGCGCGCTCCCCCTCCTAGCTGGTTCGATGCACTCAAGGCGGATATAGTCCAGTGACTTCCATGGCCGGCACCTCCCACACACCACTTTTCACGAGTGTTTGTGGGCGAATGGCATAGCGGTGGCTGGTAGGGAGACACCAGATTTCACGAGAGTTGTTATGGACTCCAGAGGGGGAGAGACACACCACTTTTCACGAGAGTTTCCATGATCAAGGGCCGGGGTGAAACAAGATACAAGGTTCTCCTAGAAAGAGACTAGACAGAAATAATCTTATTTCTACCCACTACGGATACTGTTTCTGCACGCTCTACTTATTCTTTTCCCATTCAATGGGTTGTCGTAGGCTGCTCTACTCTTGTAGTTCCAATACTCGTGAAAAGTGGTGTGTCTCTGTTTTATATACCGCTAACTCTCGTGAGACTCGTGACTCTCATGAAGCATAGGTGTTTAAGTAACTCCTGTCCCATGACACCACCAATGGGGCTCGCACCGTTCGCACCCGACAATACCATCTTCAAGAACGAAACCGCGCTCCGAGACAGCTACCGGCCCGACGAACTCCTTGAGCGCGACGAGGAACTCGCCGCCTACCAAAGCGCCCTTCGCCCAGTCATCAACGGCGCCCAACCCAAGAACATCTTCCTCTACGGCGAAACCGGCGTCGGAAAAACCCTTGCCACCCGAATGGTTCTCGACCGCCTCCGCCAGGACCAAGCCGACTACGACCATCTTGACCTCCATACCGTCAACCTCGTCTGCAAGTCGATGGGGTCCAGCTACCAGGTTGCTGTCAATCTTGTAAACGAATTCCGCGACCTACACGAGGAGATTAACTCCACTGGCCACCCCGCCAGCGACGTCTACAACAAACTCTGGACGCACCTTGAGGAGCTCGATGCTACCCACTGCCTCATTGTTCTCGACGAAATCGACGCGATCGGCAGTGATGACAACCTCCTCTACGAACTCCCACGCGCCAACGATAACGGGAATGTCGAGAGTACCTGGGTTGGCGTTATCGGTATCTCGAACGACTTTACGTTCCGGGAGAGCCTCAGTGCGCGCGTCACAGATAGCCTCTGCGACGAGGAGATTCACTTCCCGCCCTATGACGCGAACCAACTCCGCAAAATCCTCACCCAACGCTCCCAGGACGCCTTCCGCGACGACGTGCTCAGCGGCGACGTCATCCCTCTCTGCGCTGCCCAAACCGCCCAAAAGTATGGGAGTGCACGGCAGGCATTGAAGCGTCTCTACAAGGCCGGCGACCTCGCTCGCGATGAGGGTGCTGACGAGGTCACTGAAGACCACATCCGACAGGCTGACGATCTGGTTGAACGCGATAAAGTCCAGAGCGAACTCTCCAAGCTCCCTACCCAGGCGAAAATTGCGCTCTACGGCCTCCTCATGCTCGACGACGACGGGAAGACGCCCGCGAAGCGCTCCAAGATCTACGAGCGCTACTCGATCGCAGCGAAGCAACTTGGTGCGGACGTCGTCTCCGACCGCACCATCCACGACAACCTCAGCCAACTCACCCTCAAGGGCTTCCTCGACGTCAACGAACAAAACGAAGGCCCGAACGGCGGCAGCTACTACGAATACGAATTCAGCATCCGCCCTGACCTTGCTCGCGATGTCCTCCGACACGACGGCCGCACCGGCGACCTCTGGGAATAGTTCCCGTTAGGTTCTGTAGAGCCCTAGCCGGTTATTCGTCAGTAGAACAGCGTACCCGTATCACGATTTTGAATACAGCCCTCTGGGCTGTCTGTACTCCGCTATTCTCGCCACTAGCGGTCTTCCGCTGCACCGGAAATAGTACTCTCTCCCTCCCCCTGATTCCTCCTTTCCTCCACCTCCCGGATATACTGCTCCTTCACCGGCCGGTCAGCGTATTTCTCGCCTCATCACAGTAGTTAACTACTCAACAAGAAATACTACTCCCCACTGGAAACGCCACTTCAGCTAATCTAATAGAGGTTCGCTAACTCGTGCAATCTGGGGGGTCCGCTGTCGCCGCGAAAGACCACGAGTGCTCGCCGAGCAATCAACTAGCAGGCGGCAACACAAAACACGACTGCGATGACACCATCACCGAAGCATACGTTGCGGCAATTCGTGACCACGTCAATCGCGGCCAGCTCCGGAATCGGATTCATGACCAGCCGACCATTCGTCTTTAGCTAAGACCAGTGGTAATATCTCGTGTAAATATTATGTATGGAAGAAATACTAGGGCGAATATAGCGACTGAACCGCTGTTACTACTGATAGTAGACGATACAGATTCTTTAGAGTCCCTATTTTCGGCCCATAGCGGTCGTGTTCTAACAAAATCTACCTCCAGATCTATGCTATTCAGTATTACTCTGAGTATTAGCTAAAGACGAATGCCAGAACGATGTACACACCAAGTCAAGGATTCTGACGACCAAGATCACAACAGAGCTTCGAGGCTCGGATTGACGAGAAATCAAGGTAGAAGGACTGCCATTCGTCGATGTGACAGTGACGCTGAGCACGATAGTCAACGAAGACCCCCCAGAATTCGGCGTCACTCGTCCAAATTGATGACCTCACGAAAACCGATCGATTTATTCGGGAGGCGATGCGAGCACGGAACTCGACGGTCACATCCTGACCGTCGAGTTCCCCATCTACATCGACGCGACGTACCAGCAGGGACGCTACGATGAGCATCGGGTGGCGTGTCACGGCTACGCCGTGGACGCGCCGTTCATCGAGACGCCACGCGAAGCGCGATACCACTACGCGAAACGCTTCGGTATCGAGGCAAGCTACCGCCTCTCCGAGCACAGTCTCACGACGATATCAACGCGAGATCCGGCTGTTCGGCTGTTGTACATGGTGGTGAGTCTGGTGTTGTAGAACGTCTGGCGGTATCTGCACTGGCAGTACGTGGCGATGCCCCGCCGTGGGGGGCGTCGCCTCTGGAAGTGGCCGTTCGCAGAGTCCATCGAGATGGTGTGCCGGGCAGCGTGGATGGCCCTCGCGGTGCGTCGGGCTGTCCCCGCAAACCGGCCACCGGACGACCGGTTCATCCGGTAGCTTCGACCGAGCACGCCCTGCTCGTGAGTGACGACTCTGTCACGTCGGCCGCTGACCGCCGTCGACAACTCTCCCTCTCATTCGCTGCTTCTTACTCACTGTCACCGTTTAGCAGGTCAAACAGCCGGGTTCACACCGAGTTCGTTGCTGATGCTTTGTGAGGTACTGAGAGTGGCTTGAACAGCTTATCCATTACTATAGCCACAGATCGCATCAAACTCTATGGAAAGACACCGATACAGGTGGTCCAGAACTAGACAGTGCTAGGGAAAGAATAATATGCACTGGATGACAAGTCTACGACTATGGACTCATCTGTCTTTAAACAACGCATTAAGTCTTTATCGCCCTCTGAGTTTGAGGAGTTCATAGCTGAAATATGGGGGGCCAAAGGTTGGTCAACCACCGTCACTAGTCGTAGCGATGACCGGGGAACTGATATTATTGCAACCCGCGATAGCGGCGAAAAGGAACTAATTCAGGTTAAGCGCTATCGTGAGGGGAACTCGGTTGGAAGCAAGGAGGTACGCAATTACGCAACATTATATCAACAGAAGGAGGATGTTGACTCTGTTGTAATCGTCACATCTAACTCGTTTACGGACCCCGGCAGGGAGTTGGCACACGATCTCGATGTTCGCGCTATCGAGGAGATTCGACTCTATGAACTGGTTGACGAAGTTGATCTATTCGAGTATCTCTCGAATAACTCTGAATCTGAGATTTCCCAGCAGGAAGGACAGACATCTTTACCAGAGGGTTATAGCGATGCACTACGTGAGGCAGCGACAGTACTGACAGAACTTTCAGATGCCATGAATATAATTAAGGAGCTAGGGGAAGTCGATGACATCGAATATATATTTGCAAAAAATGACTTTTCGTCTGATGATTTTGACAGCATTTTGCTTTTTCATGACCACTGGGTAGGGGTTGCAGACGATGCGTTCCAGATTGCTGAGCGGCTCCGTGACCTTCCAGAGGAGTCCTTCCCGTCCGATCTTCGGTCCCTAATCGAATTACAAATCGGTCTTCTTGAATCACTGGGTGAGGAAATTAGCCTCGCAATTCGATATAAAGAAAAGCTGTTGAATACGAGGCTTGAGGGCTCTCCGATAGAGATAGGCGAACACAAACAGCTACTAGATATGGATGAGGTTATCAGTTGTAACATTCTACCTCCCGCCGAGACTGCCGATCTCGAAACGCTGAAGAAAAAACAAGACCAGCGGATGGATCAAGTTACTATGCTCATCCAGAAAACTGGACTCTTGTCTAAGAAACGCAAGGAGATCGTCGATCAATATAATAGATAGGCTCTACCAAGGAACCGTCGCCACCATACTATGGTGAAACGCTCTTGGGAAGCAGGTTGTTGGTCAGGTAGAGCAGGCACTGGAGAAGCGTAGCGGGCAAAATACATCGTGTTTAGCTAAGCGAGTTCCACCTGCCGGCAGGCTTGCAACCACGTTTCGGCGGTCTCTGGATCGACGTGGCTAAAACTATTTCTGAACGAGGAAGTCCGTCGTTTTATTTCTCTAAAGACACGCTCTACGGCATTCCGATTTCCGTGTTAAACGGCCTGAAATCGGAGGCTAGCTCGCTGGAGTGCGGCGGCGAGATTCTGGGCGTGATCGACGAGAAACACGGCGTCTTTGACGTCGTGTTTCTCACGAAACTCCCCGAAGAAACTGCTGTGTGGGTGCTGTCGTAAACAGCCTCAAATGTAGGAATTCGCTCGTCTCTGGACCGACGGCAGCCTACAGCCAGAACTGCTTTCCATTAACCTGGTTGGCTCTGTTGAAAACATTCAGCCTTAACTAAACACTACGCTCAATGTCTCGTCTATTTGAATGTTAGGTTGATTCAATGGTTGGAGTGATCGTTTCGCTGACTGTGGCTTTCGTAGAGGGAGTTAGATCGGTCGTAGAGTTACTTTGTATTCCTCCCGTCACTCTCGGATGAGTTGGCCGCGTTCTGGCTGGCACTCGCAGGGCAGTGTGCGGAATCACGCCAGTGATCTCTGAACGCGTCTTCACTATTGAAGACTTTCTCGTCGCAGTAGGGGCAGGGGACTTTCCAACCCTTATCTGGGAAGTGAATCCAAGGGAATGTTCCGTCAGGATTCTCAATGTCAAATTCGACCTTGGGGTGGCGAGCCTGGCGGTCTCGCGCCTCACTTTCTGGTGTGGAATCGCTACTGGTTTGGTCGTCCTCTTTGCTAACTGTAGATGAGTTTGCCTTTGTCGTGATATCGCTCCATTCTGCTTGAGTGGTTTGTTGAATCTCTTCCGGGGGCGTTGGTGCGGGGCCGTTACACCGGTCTGCGTCCTGCCAGTGCGTGACAAATGCGTCCTGTGTGTTGTGGACGTGCGAGCCACAGTAGGGACAAGGGACTCGCCACTGAGATCGATCATAGTCCAGGAAGGGGAAGGACTCATCTGTACTTCGAGATGGGATAACCTCGCTGTTTGAATCCGGTTCTGATGGAACCTGAGTCGGTGCTGAAGCGGAAACAGACGGATAAATCCGAGAGAGTAGCACAGCGTCCGGATTTTTCGCTGTGTTCAGTGAGAGTCGCTCATCTGCCGATATGAGATTTTCTTCGCTAAGGAGGGAGATTGCGTCGCTGATGCGAGTTTGAATTCGGCTCCCGCGGCGTTCGTATCCGAACAGTCGAGTTGTCTCAAGGATGAGATCGTCTTCTTCGATATCCCCGCCCTCCTGTAGGAGGAGGGTGATTGCTTTCGCAATCTCTTCAAGCGGGATTTCGTCGATTGTCCGTGTGGCCGCTTCTGTGTTAACCCGGATATCGAAGTCTAGCTTGTTGATCGGGGGCCAAAGAAACTCTCCGTGCTCGTGGACTTCATCCCGTTCCTTGAGTTCATCAAGCCGATTTCGGAATATCCGTTGGACTTTTTGACCCGCACGTGACTGCCCCCAAACGTCAAGATAGGTCCGAATCGCGGTATCGTATTTGAGCGGGCCGTTCTGAATGATTGTATCACGAATCGAATTGCGACTCGCCTGATCCATCCCCTGCTTATCCGCATCATATCGCTCGTTCCACTCTAGTGAGGGTTTCTCATACTCGGAGATTTCAGTGTGCTCGTACTTCGAGCTGCGCTCGATGATTTCTGGGTCGTGCGAGGGGATGTCAGGATCCGGTGAGGAGTCTGGCTGGCCAGTGAGGAGTTTCTCCACTCGCTCATTGATCTTCTTGAGTTCCTGTTCACGATTCGAGGCCCAGTCCGGTGACCAGATTCGGTGAATCGTCCAGCCTAAGTCTTCGAGCACCATTTGGCGGGTGCGGTCTCGGTCGCGGGCTGTTTTCGAGGAATGGTATGCGGCTCCGTCGCATTCGATGCCGAGGATGAATCTCCCGGGCTGTTCGGGGTGTTTGATTGCGAGGTCGATGCTGTATCCGGAGCTTTTGACTTGGGAGATGACATCGTGGCCTTCTGCTTCGAGGGCGTCATAGACGGCCTCTTCGAATTGTGAATCGAAGTCCAGCGTGTCTGTGACGTGATCGTTTCGAGCGAGCGCCTGTTCGCCTTTCCGGGCGTATTCAAGGTAGTTCTTGAAGTGTTTCGCTCCGGTGCTGTTGGAGCCCGAGAGGTCGATATCGCCGGGGAGCATCGAGCAGACGACCGTGACTTGTTCTTTTGCGCGGGTTACTGCGACGTTGAGTCGGCGTTCGCCGCCGCTTTTGTTTATTGGGCCGAAGTTCGTTGAGATCGTGCCGTCCTGTGCGGGCCCGTACCCGACGCTGAAGATCATTCGGTCGCGTTCGTCGCCTTGGACCATTTCGAGATTCTTGATGAAGAACTCATCAAGTACGTCGTCTTGGCTGACGAATGTATCCAGTATGGGGTTCTCCTCGCGTCGCTCGGCGAGGGCGTCATGGATTGCTTGTTCTTGGGCGCTGCTGAATGCGACGACGCCGAGGCTTTTGTCGCTGCGTTCTTCTGCGTGGTCTTCGATCAGGTCGATGACGCGCTGGGCTTCAATCTCGTTTTGGCGTGAGCCGCCGCGATCGTAGACGCCGTCTTCGACGTATTCGAAGGAAACGCCGGTTTCGACGTCAGGGTCGTTCTCCGGGAATGTCCGGAGACTGTTGTTGTAGTAATGGTGATTCGAGAACTGAATGAGCTCCTCTGTGCGGCTGCGGTAGTGCCAGTGGAGGTTTTTCTCGGGGAGGACTGACGCTGTTTCCTCCAGAATGCTGTCGAGGTCTTCTCTGACGTCTTCCGTTGTTTCTACGTCGGAGTGGAAGAACGACGTTGGCGGGAGCTGTTTCGTGTCGCCCGCGATGATCGCTTGGTCGGCGCGGATGAGGCTACTCACGGCGTCTTGTGGCATGATCTGGGATGCCTCGTCGAACACGACCGCGTCGAACTGGATCGAGTCTGCTTTGAGGTACTGTGCGACCGACAGCGGGCTCATCATGAAGCACGGCGTTAGCTGCGTGATGAACGGGCCTGCTTTGTCGAACAGTTCGCGCAACGGTTTGTGTCGGCGTTGTTTTTCGGTTTCTCGGCGGACAAGTACCTGTTCCGAACTGGACGCGTGTTCTAGATCCAAGGAAGGCCGATTCTTGGTGACTTCGTGCTGGACTGCTACCTTGGCCAGTTCCTGTTGCTCTTGGTCTAATCGGCGGAATTCCTCGATGTACCGTTCCAGTTCATCGGCGTTGAACGACCCGAGTTCGGTTTGCTCGTAGACACTGTTGAGCCACTTCGTGTAGAACCGTTTCTCGAAGGCAGGGACGAGATGCTTGGATTCGTAGTCGCCGTGGAGGAACCGCTCGACGTAGTCGTCACAGATCGTTTCCCGAACGGTATCCAATTGTGACTCGAACTGGACGCGGCGCTGTAAGGCCGGGACGTCCTCGCGGAGTTCTTCCAGTGTCTCCGCCAGCTCAGGGAAGGAGGCTTGTTGGAACGACGTGCCGTTGACGCGCATCTGTTCGACAGCCATCGCGTCCTGGAAAAACGTGGCTGCGTCGTCATAGGTCGTGAGTGCGTCCTCCACCTGGTCTAGCAACTGGTCTACGGAGGGGAGCGTTCCGTCGATAAGTGCTGTCGTGATTGGTTCCGTGTAGGTGGAATCGTATTCGTCAAGCTCGACGACCCAGTCTTGTGCTTGTGTTAGGGTGTCCCAGTCTGTGTCACCGCCCTGGTACAGTGGTCCGAGGCGCTGAATGACGCCACGGAAGTCTTCTCTGCGATCCTCGATGCGTTGTATTTCAGCGAGTTTGCGTGTGTCTTCAAGTAGCTGGTCGTGACCAGGATCGTAGCTGTCGTGGGCGTGATTCGTTATCTTTCGCTTGAGCGAACGATAACTCGGCTTGAGAGCCTTCAACAGGCCGTAGGCGGCGAGTTCGTTGTTGAGTTCTGCACCGTTTGCGGAGAAGAAGCTCCGCTGGTAGTTCTCTGAGAGGTCGGCGATGAGCGATTCACGCTCCTGTTCGAGTTCCGCGAGTTCATCGAACCGACCGCCCTCCTGTCCGAATGACCCGTCGAAGAACGCTTCTTGCCACGCGATATCCGGGCGGTTCGAGACGTGCTGTAACAGGTGACGAACTTCCTGGAGATTCGCGAGCGACGCCGGACGGACATCAAGATCGGACTTGACGTCGTCCGCAACCGTTTGCAGTGTCTCGATAGCATCGAGCTGCTGGTCTAGTGTGTCGCGCATCGAATCGCCGGTATCGACGCCCCACTGGCGGAGCGTCGTGTGCCGCCATGCGCTCGTTTCGTACGTGTCGAGTACGGCGTCGAACCGTGCCAGCGTCTCTAGTTCGTCGACGGCAGTTTCGAGTGTTCCCTGTCCCACGGAGAGCGGTTCCGTGATGTCGACGTCGATCCGAGGTGCGTCCGCGTGGTTGCTCACGATGCCGAATACTTGGTACGCCGTCAAATCCCACCCCGATGGAGAGAAGAACAAGTACTGGCCATACTGGTTGATGGTCTCTCGCCGTTCTCGGAGTTTGCGCAGTCGTTTCGCGCGGTCGTCTGCGGGTTTGATCTGGGGGGCTTTCAGTTCGGTTTCAAGGCTGCCGAGCACGTCCGTGTTGGTCGCTTTCTCACCATGGACTTCGAGACAAAACCGTCCGAGTCCGACGTCATCGAGCCGGTTTTTGACCACGTCGAGTGCGGCTTGCTTCTCGCTCACGAACAGGATGCGCTCGCCGGCAGCGAGTTTTTCAGCGATGATGTTCGCGATCGTCTGGCTCTTCCCGGTTCCGGGTGGGCCTTGGAGAACGAAGCTTTTCCCGCGCTTGGCCGCCTCAATTGCCGCTTGTTGACTGGAGTCGGCATCAAGAACTTGGTAGGTGTCGATGGGGTCAACGACGTCGTCAAGTTCCGATGCTGCTGGCGTCGTGATGTCACCTTCGGCGTGCTGGATTGGTCCCATTTCGCCGTTGAGCGCTTGGATGATCGGATTATTCTTGATGGTCGATCTGTTGCGTTCGAGGTCAGTGTAGAGGCTGAATTTAGTGAAATCGAAGATTCCCAGCACGACATCCGGCTGGACCGTCCATCGGTCGAAGCCACGCAGCGTTTCGTACACTGTCTCGAAGGCCGCGTCAATCTCCGTCAGCGAGAGGGCGGTGTCTGCTGGGAGGCTGATGTCCCGTTCAGCCGCGAGCTTCTTTCGCAACGCGGGGTTCAATCGGAGGCCTTCTGCTTTCGGCTTAAGAACGTAATCGTGTTTCTCGCCGTCTTGGATCGTTTTTTCTTCTAGTTCGAGGGGTGCGAGGAACAGGGGTGACAGATTTGCGTCGTCACTGTGGTCGACACTGTACCAACGGAGCATCCCGAGCGATAGGTACAGCGAATCCACCCCGCGCTCGCGGAGGTATTGCTTGTTTTTGCGCTCGATCTGGGACAGCGAGTTCGCCGCTTCATCTGGTGATCGAGTTGGGAGGAGCTCGTTTGACGCGAGGTCTGGTTGTTCGTCTTCGGTGTCGTCGGTCGGTTGTTTTCGAAGATAGAGCTCTCCGTCGTCGTCGAGTTCTGCGGCGATAGTGGTCGGGTCCGTCTCCTCGAATGGAAGGGACTTGGTTTTCGTTGGCTTGAATGCGATGAGCTTGTTCCGACGGGTGAGGTCAAGTAGCTGCGACTTCCACTCGTCAATCTTGCTATCTAGTTCATCGCCGGTTGAGGTCGACGAGTTATCGACCGATTCGTTATCTTCGAACTCAGTGATTGTATCGGCGTCTCGATCCCAGAAGATGGTTTGTTCAACGGTGGTGCCGTCGGTTTCAGTGTTGGAATCTGCGTTTTCCTCGTCCTCACCGTGCTCTAGAGTTGGTTCGTCGGGGTCAACAACTGAAGTCGTTTCAGACGGGTCGTCCTCGCTGGTATTGGCCGCTGCTTGTGGCTCATACTGTTCCCCAGCAGAATCGGGTTCTGGGGGGAATTCCTGGAGAAGCGCCAGTGCGTCATCTAACTCTTCCTCCGAAGAGACGGCAAGTGGGAGTGGGACACCGGATTGCGGTGCAACTGGGAGGGTGATTCGCTCGTCAGGATCGATAACTTGTTTCTTGATGAGTACTGCGGCATCATCGCCGTTCAGTTGCTCGGCGTGGACGGACTGGTACTCCGTTACCGTCTCGCCGTTTCCAAACACCTCACGGTACTCGGACATTTTGTGGGGATTTCGAGACCCCTGCTGCTGGCCGTAATTCGGGATGTCCTCAGTAGGGCCATTCCCGAATACGATGTCGTTAACCGCAGACCGCCACTGGTTCATCGGATGATCACTACCAACGCGATACGCGGTCTGTTCGGATTCGATTAGGCGTTCGAGAAGCGAGTCAAAGGTTCGGAAGAGCTCGTAGTATTCGGCGAGGGCGTTTGGCTCAACGGGTTGGTCTGCCTCTCGTTCAGTGGTCTCTTTCTGGCGTTCGTCCACTTGGGCGACGCCGGCAGCGTGTCGTGCGTCACTAATTGAGTCGAAGTAATTGTAGACGACGGTCGCACTGAACGGTGCGTGCTCATTGATATCGTTTACTGATGGTGATTTATCGAGGGTTGAGGCGACGTCACGAAGACCGGAGAGGACCTCGTCACGAGTGTACTTGCGCTGCTTGGATCCTTGCGGATCGTACCCTGCTTCTTGAACTGCATCGAACCACGAACCGAAGGTGTTCTGGTATTGGCTAACAGAATAGTCTCCTTGGCTCGCCATCTCAGCTTTCGTAGGAACGTCGCCGAGAGTGGTTCTCAGACGGCGAATTTCAGCAAGTAGCTCACTCTCAGTCGGATCCTTTTGCTCTGGATCAGGTGTTGTGCCTGGTCCGGTTCCAAACTTCGACTGGACGGTTTTCTTCCCAGATTGTGCGTCGTCCTTCGAGTCGTCTGTTTTGAGTGTTAGCTTGACTCCTCCATTCCGGAGTTCAATTGTCTCCTCAATCTGTGAGTGATTGCGCTGTCCCCGTTTAATGATGGATTTGAGACTTGGCTCCGCGACACTCGTTTCGGTATGATGGCTGATAATATCGGATATCGATGATTGCGTTTTTTCGAGTGTCCCCTGTATTTTGTCCGTTAACGTCTCGACACCAGATTGACCAGCCTCAACCGATAATTCACCATCATGATACGCATTGAGGAGTTGTTCAATTCGATCAAGTCCGTTAGCCGCTGCTTCCAGGGATTGTTCTTTTGCCTGGTTAGAAGCACCAACGCTCTCGAAATAATCTTCAAGCATTTCCTCATCGCTTTTCTCAAGCCCACTATTCTGATGCAGACCTTGGGTAGTCGATTCCGTATCGGAATCAGAACTGCCCTCTAACTCCGATGAGCCCCCTCGATCCGGTGTGTCACCATTCACGAGGGCTTCGGCTTCGTCACTCGCCCAGATGAGACTGTCGCTATCACGGAAGTGATAGTCTGCGAGTTCAGACTGTAGGTATTCGTGAACGTCACTGCCGGACGACAGCGCCCATCGATTCTGGAGCGTTGCGTTTTTCGTTGGTTGGAGGTGAACGAGATCCTCAATACGATCCCGCTTTGTTGCAGTCAGCGACTCGTCGTCGCCCGACACAGAATTCATTCCATCTTCCCCATCATCAGTCGTGTTCGTAGATTCGTCTGAGTCTACCGCATCCGTTACTTCATCGGTTTCCTCGCTGTGTTCCCACGCGTATTCCTCCCACTCACCCAGAATAGTCTCCAAATCTCCTGCATTGTGTTGAACAGCGCTGTAGAGGGCGGTGATATCGGCTTGGTCGACAATCTCCTTATTCCAGTCGTATTCGCCATTGGAGTCCAGTGAGTCGATGAACTGTGCGCCCTCATCTAAGAGCGTCTCAACAACGTCGCTAGACAGCGACGTTGAGGTCGCAAATCCGGGTAGCTTATCGAAACGACGGCCAAGCGAGCAGAAGCCTGCTGCCTGCTCGATAAGTTGTTTACCATCTTCCCGAGGGACCGATGCTGCTTCTGTTGGAGGGACACCGATGACGTTGTAGAACATCGCGTGTTTCGGGGTGTCGGCCGGATTCCGTAGCACCCGTCCGATACGCTGAACGAGTTCCTGATTGACACCACCAGTGGCCATATTGATTGCCACCGACGCGTGCTGCATATCGACGCCTTCCCCGAGCAGGTCACCGGTTCCGAGGAGGATCCCCGCCCCTTCCGGCTCGTCAAATTCATCGATGGTTTCTCGCTGTGCCTCACGGCTCTGGGAGCCTGAGACGAGGTACACGGACGACGGATTGGTAACTACGTCATTAAGCCGGGATTCTAATTCCTCGACTTGTGCGTTGCTGTCTGCGAGAACAACGACTTTCTCTGTTGTGTGGTGTTCGATGACGAGATCCACCACGGCGTCCAATACTGGTGATAGGTTCCACTGCTTTGTTCGCCGTGAGAACAAGCGTGTGACGAGATCCCGGAACGCTTCGTCCTGTTGTTTGAGTGTGTTCCCCTCCTTTGTGTGGGAAAATCGGCGAACGTCTTCGTATGTCTTGAGCCGGCGTTCTGTTTCGAGGGTCAATTCGCCTTGTGTGAGACGCTTCCGGAACTCACGGAAAGACCGTTCAGCACGCGTTGCGGTTTTCTCTAAGTCATCTCCGACAACGTCGTAGGGAGCATAGTGGACTTCCCAATCAAACGAAGGGATAACGCCATCCGCTCTCGCGTCCGTGATGGTGTAGCGTTTGATCTCTGGACCGATGCTGTTTGAGAGACGCTCCTTGATGCGCTCACTGTCGCTTCCAGCGTCGTCAACGGAGCCGGACATCGCTAGGACATCGCTGTCAAATTCGTCGAGAAGCGCTCCCCACTCACTGCCTGTCGCGTAGTGGTGAGCCTCATCAAGGAGAACCAAGTCGTATGCAACGTTGTCTTCATTGACGAGCGCCTGCGGGGTGCGGAAATGAATCGTTCCCCATTCGAGCGTGATGTCGTCACTTCCCGTCGTTCGGTCTTGCGGAATGTTGAGGTGCTTTTCGAACTCCCGCCGCCACTGTTCGAGGATTAAGTCACTGTGGGCGACGATGAGTACATCGTCACTGCCGCTTGAGTCCGGTGTATCAACTAGTCCACCGATGGACTGGTCATCCGGGTGCAGCTCGCCGTATTGGAGTGCAATTGCGCTGAGTCCGAGAACGGTTTTCCCGGTGGCCGTTGCCATGTCTACGTAGCCACGCTGGTTGTGCTCCCACCACTTTTGAAGTGCATCCCGCTGGTGTGCCCAGAGTGGTGTCATCATCTGGGGTTTATCCATGAGTGAGAGGAGTCCCTGTGATGCACTGTTCTCAAATTCAGTTAACAGCAGATCGACGTTTGATGCTATAGCCTCGTTGTTGAACAGTTGCGTTGTGATGTCAGAAACAGTGGCACCAGACAGATCGAACGAGACGCTCAGATCCCCTCCCACGTGTCGCATGAGGAGCTTCTCGATTACCGCCTCAGTCGCTTTCTCAATGTCGTCAATACCGAGGTCGGTCGTGGAGATATCGTGACTGAGCTCGTTGAGCTGGTAGGCAAGCAGTCCAAGTTTCTCGTCACTGACTTTTTCTTCTAGAACCGAGGGGAGGTCAGCATAGCGCCCGGCAGTTTTCTTCAAACCCCGTCGGTAATAAGTTCCTAATTCCTGTCCGAAATTGTCTTTCGAGAGAGTGAGGTCGCCGATCTGGATACCGGAGCAAATGTCCTTTGCAGTTTCGTCGATATACGGTGACCACTCCGTTTTGGGACGCTTGAGAAGGAATTCATCGTGATAGCTCTCTCCTGTCGACTGGATTCCTAACGCACGGTCGTCGGCAATATCGTCAATGTTGCGCCCCATGATGAAATTCGAGAGAGACTCTTCTGGTATGCTAGTACATACCGATTAATGTAGGTTTCGCTGATAGCAGTAAAACTCTCGTAACCATTC
Source organism: Halarchaeum salinum (assembly GCF_039520965.1). Classification (NCBI taxonomy): domain Archaea; kingdom Methanobacteriati; phylum Methanobacteriota; class Halobacteria; order Halobacteriales; family Halobacteriaceae; genus Halarchaeum; species Halarchaeum salinum. Next base: position 5,322 of record NZ_BAAABL010000040.1, on the reverse strand, counting down.
TTGGTTGATGAATGTGAAGAAAAACCAAATGAATTTGTTTTCTGTATCATAATATGGCTCTTCTATGAGGGAAACTACGTCCGGATCGATATTCCCGATGAGGTAGATCCTGATCATCAGGAGTATCACGAGGAACACGGGCAGGTCGTTGCCGTGTTGAGTGATGATGCGGGTTCGGTCACTGCTAACGAGCGGGATGCGCAGCTCTACCGGGTCACGTTTGATTCGGATGAGACGGCTGATCTCCGGTGGCGTGACTTGCGACCACCCATTGACGACCTCTTACAGATATAGTCCTCGGCGGCTCTGACCAGTTTCAGGACAAATATACCGAGAGAAAGGAGCACCATCCCGCTTTACCGGCGGGTGTGATTCCTGACGGCCCCACGGTTGTGGCTGCTCGCGCAGCGACCGTGTGGGAGCGAGCACGGAGCGGAGGGTGGGGTGGTGGGGCTTGGGTCTGGTCCGGCAGACAAAAAGAAAGAGGCTCGGTTGGTCGTGCTACTCCCAGTAGCGGCCGCGCTCGGGGAAGTTGATGGTGGTCCAGCCGGTGCACGTGACGGACACCCGGCCTTGGTACCAGCTTCGGGCAGCCCCGCGAATGCACACGGTCTCGCCTTCGGCTACGGCCGGCTGCGCGCTCTTCTCCCAGACCGTGAACTTGACCGTCCCAGAGTCATCTTCAAGGAGCCCGACTTGCGCGATCTTTGCACTCGAGGGGGTCCAGAGGGTCTTCACACGTCCGCGAACACTCACCTCCTGCCGATCGACATCGCCAACCCGATCGATGGGGATGATCTGTCCAGGCGCAGCTTCGAGTTCGTTTTTCACGTCGAGGACGGCACTGGGGATGTCCGCGCCGTCGCGCACCGCCTGGGCGAGCCGCCGGCTGATCGCCGCCCGCGACCACCCATCGAGCTCGCCCGCCAACCTCTCGGCCTGCTCGTTCACCGTCCCGAGTTCCGCCTGCGAGAGCATCTCGCGAGGATCGTTGTCGGGACTCAGCGACTGGTCCACGCTGGCCGCCCGCCGTTCGAACTCCCTGCTCCACGCGGCGCTCCGCTCGGCCACGACGTCGCGTGCCCGCCGCGCACGCCCCTCTTGCTCGCCCAACTCCGCTTGGGCGCTGATCCGCTCAAGTTCTGCTTCGCGTGCCTTGATGCGTTCCTCCTGTGCAAGCGTCACACCGGGAATCCGCTCTTGATCCGCGTCCGCGATCCCGTCCGGGTGGTTCGCGTCGACCTTCGCCTGCGTCTCCGCTTGGACCGTGGCCTGGAACGCCGGCGTCTCCGCCACCACCGTGAAGCCATCCTCGTCGACCGTCTCGCGCTCGCCGTCGCCAAACTGTTCATCCACCGAAACAACCTTTCCGCTTGCGTTGTTACTGGACATTGGAGTTCATACGCTCCGAAGGCGCTCACGCGCCGACCCGCCGCGATCCCTACATCGCGGCATTCCTCACACGTCCCGACAGTGACGTCTCTGCGCTCTCGCTCGCGCCTTCGCCTCGCCCCCGTGGGGGCGAGCGAGAGCGCTCGACACAGCGGCCACTATCCAGCCGCGCGCGGCGACCCGCCGGGAGCGAGCGGCCAGCGCATTCCCCGTTCGCCGCGACGCAACCCCGTCCGTCGCGGGCGGCAACGCCGCGGTCCCCCGGACCCGAACGGGTGAAGCGCTGGCGTCGAGACCAGATCCATTTTAGCCCGGACCGGGCGCGGGCGGTGCGGAGAGCGCCCGCATGCCCGGACTGGTCGGTCGCGAGCGACGCGAACGGTGAACACCGTGAACCGTGAGCAGGCGACCGGCGGCACGCGCCGAGCGCGGCGAACCGTCGCGTTACGCTGTCTATGCAGCTCCGCCGCTCGACGTATCAGCCGACGTGGCCGAACTCTGATCCGAGCGATCGCCTCGCTCGTTCCTCATCCCGATACGTTGTGAGGGATGTCACACCCCTTATCGCCGATCTGAACGCGAGAGCAACACAGCTTTGCGTAACAACGGGATGGAAGTTATCGGCGCGGTCAGGAACTAGTCCGCGTGGTTTTCTGCGTAGGTCGAGGCGTACTGCCGCCAGTTTTCTTCGAGATGTTGCTCTGCATCCCAGACTGAGAAGTCGACGTTGGTGTCTTTGGGCTGGTTACGTCTGTAGAGTCGATCGAAGTGTACTGTTTCGTGGGCGGTGTCGATTCGAGCGATCTGCACTTCACGCTCAGTGTTCGGGTCGTTGTAATGGACTGCGACGGAGAAGTCTTCGACTGTGTTGGTGTTTGGGGAGACCGAGACTGAGATGAAATAGGGCCGGCCATCGTAATGGCCTAGCAGTCGAGAGTAGAGCTTTGCCATCTTTCGAGAGATAGAGAGCCCGTCTCTTTTAATCTACTCATCGATGAGCCCCGTCAGACGGCTACTGACACAACTCTTTTAGCGTTGAGGTACGAATACAACAGTACGAGGGATTATGGCTGCGACTAAAGAACACACCCAGAAGAAGGCGGAAGTCACCCGTGCGTTAGCTCGTGCTGGCTATGACGACGTGCTGATGATCGACCGAGACACCGCAAGCACGATTCTCACCGAGAAACGCCAGGAGTTGCTGGAGCGAGTCCGTGCCGGCGACGTTGAGTCCGTTCGGCATCTCGCGAAAGAAGTTGACCGTGACAAGGCCGCAGTGAGCCGCGATCTCGAGACGCTCTTCACGTACGACCTGATCGAGTATCGCGAAGACGGATCGCGAAAAATTCCCGAATTGAAGCACGAGACAGTCATCGTCGAACCCGTCGTCTAGACGTGGACTTCATCGGCCGCGAAGACAACCTGCGAAACTCCCGACTGTCGGGCACCAGTAGACGTTCTCGCTCTCTGCCACCCCCCTCTCCAAGTACCCAAAACTACTGGGGGTCGACGGCGTAGTGATGAGTAATGTCGGAGGAAACCCCGCCGGATCTCGACCTCACTGGGGAGTGGGAGGCGAGGCTGGAAGCGCGAACGGTGGTGGAGCGCGTCTCTGAGGTTGCGATGGCGCTGACAGCGCCGACGTCGGTCACGGAGATTGCGGAGCGAGCGGACTACGCGACGGCGGAGGTACGGCCACATCTCGAGTGGCTCGTCGAACGCGGCATCCTCGAGAAAGCCACGGACGATCCTGCACACTTTGTGCGTAATGAGGCGTACGTCGAGTTTCGGCGAGTCACCGAACTGACGCGGGAGTTCGAGACGCCGGCGGCAATCGCTGACGCGATCGAGGAGTATCGCGAGCGAGAGTGCGACCTCGCGGCGTCCTTTGAGGCGGCCTCGCCCGAGCTGTCGTACTCGCGGACGTCGACTCTGACGAGGCCTACGACCGATTGAGTGAGTGGCGCGCGATCACGCGACGGCTTCGTGACCTCACCGAGGCAAAACACCGTTTGGAGTCAGACTGCAGAAGCCTTTCTCGCTGAAACTGTCTATCAGATGCCGAGACCAGGCATCGGGCGACACTGTCTACGTGTCGTTGAGGAGTGTGCGGGCGCGCTTGACGTAGCTGTTCGTCTCCCAGCTCCGAACGTCACTGATCGAATCGAGTATCGCGAGTGCGTCCGTCGACGAGAGCTGGTCGTTCCGGACGAAGACTGAGAGGAGCGTCGGCGTTGTCACGAGACGGGTGTCCGCGAGTGAGGCATGAACGAGACCGAGGCTGTTGAACTCGTCACAGAGGAAGAGCGCTGCCTCAAGGTCGTTCGCGAGCGTGACGGCGGCGTTCTCACCGTCATCGAGTGGGAAGTCGGCGTCGAGCGTCACTGCTGTCACAGAGACTGCATCGTCCCGATCGAGGACTGCCCGTCGCTGCGTCGGCGTGTCCGTCGTCATAGGACGCAATCTTCCGGAGATCATCAATGACCCTCTGTGGAACGTGGACGTCGTAGATGTCGAAACAGAGATCGAGTGGGTTTGGATCGTGGCCGACGGCTGTTCCGAGACTGACGAGGGCAGAGGTATCCGCGACGAGCGCGGTCATTTAGAGATCGGCAACGTCGTCGATGTAGTCCTGGTCGAGCTGTTCTTTCAGCACGCGGCTGTTCGCGGCATCCTCGGCACTAACGAGTGACTTGAGCTGCTCGTAGGTGATCCCGTCGTCGTAGTAGGCAGCGGCAATCTCTTGGACGAGTGCATCGTCATGCGTTGCGTCTTGGAGATACTCACGGAGTGCGGTGACGAGGATGTCGGTACGGTCCTCGTTGAGGACGTCCGCGAGTGCGTCCGCTCGAACGTGAGAGGTCAACGATAGAACTGACCCCGTGGGCTGTTGTCTTCAGCACAAATACCAGATCTACGTACCAATATGACATCATTATTTGGTATACTCCGATGTAAATCAGGTCTTCCCTCATTAAATACAGATTGTCTCCCAATTCCGGAGCCAATAACTTGAGTTCAAAACTCATATTACATATACTGAAGTACATTATCTCGGAACAAACATAGCAGGCCGCTACTAGCCAGTCATGGTACCAGCCATACGGCTAGAACCGTCTGCAACCCACCTAGCAGTCATATGTCATCAGACACACCAACCAATCACTCAAACGATAGCAGCCGAATCGGCGAATCTGCTCGCGATGGACCTAGTCCCACTATTCCGACAAGTCGGACCGTCGCTGAGCTCACGGTTAAGGCAGTTGCAATTGGTCTCGTTCTTAATGTGATTATGCTGACCGCCAATATGTATCTTGGTATGCGGTCCGGTATGACCATCAGCGCCTCTATTCCCGCAGCAGTGATGAGTATGGGTCTATTTTATGTCCTCCGTCGCGTTGGCATTGGCGGATCTCTCCTTGAAAATAACATCGTCCAGACGATGACATCGGCTGGCGAAGCGCTCGCAGCAGGTGTCATCTTTACCATCGCAGGTGTTACTTTCCTTGGTGAACCTATCGATATGATTGACACCGCAACCGTTGCCATTCTTGGCGGTCTGCTCGGCGTGTTATTCATGATCCCGATGCGGCGGTATCTCATCGTTGATAAACACAAAACGCTCCCCTATCCTGAGGGGACTGCGTGCGCCGACGTTCTTGAGGCAGGTGACAGCGGTGAAAGCGGCGTGAAACTCATCTCCTTTGGGTTCCTCCTCAGCGCCCTCTACATGTGGCTCGCAAGTGGGATGGCCGCATTTCGGACGACCATCCAGACTGCGTTCTCTGTTGGCGAAACACGGGGCTTTGCGATCGGCGGGGATTTCACACCAGCCCTCATCGGTGTCGGTTATATTATCGGGAGGGTGTCATAGAACTCTTCTCACACCGTGATGATTGTGCTTCCCGGATTGTCTCTGCGTTCGTAGTT
>NZ_BAAABL010000039.1:0-60695 GCF_039520965.1 Halarchaeum salinum | reverse complement strand
GTCCGGTCTTACAGGAGACGCTCGCTACCGCTACGCAACCGAGGTGTGAGTCTTAGCTAAAGACGAATGGGGTCGCAGGTCAAACCATGACTGGAAAGCATCAGAAAGTTCTTCGATGACTTTCTGACTGGATTGCGCGTTCAAGTCTTTCCAGCACGACTGGTTCTTCATATACGATTTCAGCGTCCCTTCGTCTGGGATTTCACCGGTTGCGGCCCAGATGCGGTCGGCTGTCCATCGTGCGACGTTCCAAATTTTCGAGGCGGAGTCTCCGAGCGAATCGAGGCCACCACGCACCTGCCGGTGGTTCTGGATGGAACCAACGTAGGTGCGCGTGACCTCAATCGCCATACATAGCCTATGTATACACACCTACTTAATGACTCGTGTTGGCGTGGAATATCCGGCCTTGCTATCGACGGTGGTCGGTGTAGGGGTTGTCGGATTCACTCCCGTCCCCAGAAATCTCTGATTTCTGGTGTGCGGACGAGACGCTTTGCGTCTCGTCAACGCCCTGACGGGCGGGATTCTCTCCTCGCAGAAAGATAGGCGACGGTAGCCGACCGCGATAGGGTGCAAACCCCGGTCAACGAGAAGATTCAGCGACGTATTCCGTTCGGAGCCTCGCTTACGCCCCGTCGCGTGTCTTAATTGGTTTCATCATGATGAGTTGTACCGTATTCACCTTCGGACATGTCGAGGTACGGATAGTCCGCGATGAGGCCGTCGACGTCGTGCCGCAGGGCGTCGCGTGCGTCAGTCCAGGTCCGTGCCGTCCACGCGTTCACGGTGTACGCTTCGAGACACGTCGACGCCTCGGTCGTGGTGAGGGACGCAATCGAGGGGTGGATGGTGTTCGTCCCGAGCGCCTCGGCCATCTCGAAGGCGGTCTCGACGGACTCGGCGAGCGGGGCGAGCCGTGCGTCGGTCTCCCGCCGACGGACCGCTTCGAGGGCACTCTGAGAGAACGAGGAGAACAGCGTCTCCGGGGCGTCCGCACCGAGAACGTCGAGGACGCGGTCGACGAACGGCTGCCAGGCCTCCCGGCGCGCCACACGAGTATCGTCGGAAGGGACGCCGTATCGGGGATCGATGTTCCCGGGATGTTTCAGTTCGGCGTTGAGTGAGACCGACTCGGGGATCGCCTCGATGAAGCGCGCGAACGTGGGGACGTGCTCGCCGCTGTCGAGGACTGTTGCGCCGGTCACGTAGTCGGTTCCGCGCTCCGCGACCCGTCCCGTTCGGTCGGTGATGCCGCGGCTCTCGCCTGACTCGTCGAGTGCTGGGTCGTGAAACACGACCGGGTCGCCCTCGGCGGTGGCGACGACGTCGCACTCGATGACGTCAGCGCCGTGCGCCGCGGCGAGTCGGGCCGCTGCGAGCGTGTTTTCGGGTGCGAGCCCGGCGAAGCCGCGATGCGCGATGGCCGTCGGTGTCGACATGCCGTGCGCGTCAGCCCCGGGACGCTGTGACGGCCGCGTCATCTCTGCTCCCCGCCCGTGAGAGCGCCGTTGTCGTCGCGGTGTGACGTGTGGCTCACCATTCGACAAATGGAAGCGCCGGGGGGTCGAGCGAGACGAACCCGGCAACGAAGTCGTTCGCGGGATTCTCGTATATCTCCTGTGGGGTGCCGATCTGCTCGACGCGCCCGTTGTTCATGACCGCGACGCGGTCGCACATCACCATCGCCTCCTCCTGATCGTGCGTCACGTAGAGGCCCGTGACGTCCAGCTCGGTGAGGAGGTCGCCGACTTCCGTCTGGAGACGTGTCTTCAGTTTCGCGTCCAGTCCGGTCATCGGTTCGTCCAAGAGCAGAATGCTTGGTTCGATGGCGAGTGCGCGTGCGAGACCGACGCGTTGCTGTTGTCCACCGGAGAGGGTCGTCGGGTCACGGTCCTCGAACCCGCCGATGCCGAGCATTTCGAGGAGGTCGGCCGCGCGCTCGCCCCGGACTGCGTTCTCGACGCCCTGCATCTTCAGGCCGAACGCGACGTTCTCCGCGACAGTCATGTTGTCGAAGAGGGCGTACTCCTGGAAGACGAGGCCGACGTTCCGGCTCTCCGGGGGGACGTGCGTGACCTCGTCGTCGTCGAAGCGAACCGTCCCCGAGGTCGGCGTCTCGAATCCCGCGATACTTCGCAGCGTCGTCGTCTTCCCGCACCCTGAGGGCCCGAGAACGCCCAGTACTTCGCCGTCGGCGACGGTGAACGAGACGCCGTCCATCGCGGTCGTGTCACCGTACGTCTTCCGCACCGAGTTGAGTGTTACGCGTGCCATTATGGTCAGTGTCCTCTCGTGTCGAAGCCACGTCGCCCCAGCTGCTGGAGGAGAAGCGTGACGACGGCGATGATACAGAAGAACATCGAGACCGCGGCGGCAGCTTTCGTGAACGAACTGTTCGAGATGTGTCGCTGGAGGAAGAGCGCGAGCGGCTGCGTCCCCTTCGCCCAGACGATGTAGGAGAAGTTGAACTCGGCCGCGGCGAGCGCCCAACAGATGATCGAGCCCGAGATGATGCCGGAACTCGCGTTCGGGACGATGACGGTCAGGAACGTCCGCGGCCACGACGCGCCCAGCGAGCGAGCGGACTCCTCAAGTTGACGCAGCGGCATCGACTCGAACTCGCTCTGCACGGCCATCACCATGAACGGCGCTTTCAGGAGCGAATAGCCGACGATGAGGCCGACGCTCGTCCCCGACAATTCGGGATACGCGCGGAGAAACGCAACGCCGAGGATCACCCCCGGGACGAGCGGGAGGATCGACACCGCGTTCACCCATTCCTTCCCCCGGAAGTCGTATCGGGAGACCGCATACGCGATCGGTACCCCGACGATGAGATTGATCAGCACGCCGCCGAGCGCGAGGCCGACGCTGAACGCTAACTCGGAGGGGATCATCAGCGTCGTCCCACCGCCGAACGGGAGGGTAACGAGCGGGTTCCACCCCATGCTCCGCTGCGCGCCGAACGTCTCCGCGAGCCCGAGCACCTCTCGCCAGTTCTGAAGCGTGACGAAGCCCGAGGGGAGGACGCCGGTCCAACTACGGGCGAACGACGCGATGATCGTGAGGACGATAGGGCCAATGAGGAAGACGACTGTCGCGAGGAGGAGCGCCGTCACGGCCGGCCGGCCGACTCGACGGGAGAGTGCGACCATCAGAGACCGACCTCCGCGCTCGTGTACCGCAGCCCCAGCACCGTGAACAGAAAGGTGAACAGGAAGTAGACAGTCGCCATCGCGCCCGCCACCTGGATGTTCCAGCCGTTCCCGAGCTCGCGCGAGATCTGGAGCGTCCAGACAACGAGCGTCTGGATGACGATGAGCGTCCCAAAAATCGCGAGCGCAGTCCGGAAGGTGAGGATGATCGCACCGGTGATCCCCGGGCGGATCTGCGGGAGGGTCACGTAGCGGAAGGTCTCGAACGGCGTCGCGCCCAGCGACTGCGCGGCTTCCTCGGCGGCCTCGTCGACTTCCGCGTACGTCCCACGAAGGATGAGCGTCGCGCGGGGCACCATCGAGTAGACGAACGCGACGAACAGACCGGGCACGCTCACCGCGAACGCGACGTCGAGCGGGCGACTATCGGTGAGTGCGGCGACGATGGCCGTGATAAGGCCGGTGTTCCCGAAGAGCACGAGGATCATGAACGCGGCGACGATGCCGGGGAGGCTGATTGGGAAGGAAACAAGTGTCACGAGCAGATCCTCGCCCGGAAGGTCGTATTTCTCGAGTGCGTGTGCGATGGGGACGGCGAGCGCGACCGAGACGACAGTCGTCCCGGCGGCAAGCCAGAGGGAGTTGAACGCGACCGACCGATAGTACGGGTCGCCGAACAGCGTCGCGTACGCCTCGAGGGAGAAGCCGATCGACCGATACTGTGCGGTGGAAACGCTTATCCGCACGACTTCTGCGAGCGGATAGAGTCCGGCGAGGAGCACCAGAACGGCGAACGGCGCGCACAGCACCGCGATGCGGCGATACTCTCGGTCCCGCTCCGTGACAGGATCGGAGAGTGCGGCGAGGACGTTGGCGACGCCGACGCTCCACCTGCGTCCCGTCGAGGGGGCGTCCGTACCGGCGTGTCCGTCCGCCATCCTCAGATGTTCGCGCCGCGCGTGATCTCTTGGATGATCGACTCCTGTCGTTCGACGAGCTGGCCGTAGTCCACCTGGAACTCCGTGCGCTCGTACTCCGCGGGAACGATGAACTCATCGGGGAGTTCGAGCTCCGCGGAGCGAATCGGCCGGACGTACGCATCGAGGAACTGCCGTTGGCCCTCGAGGGAGAGCACGTAGTCCATGAAGAGCTTCGCTGCACCGGGGTTCGGGGTGTTCTTCAGGAGCGCGTAGCCGTAGGGCATGTTGAGTGCGCCCTGATTTCCGTTCTCGCCGCCGAGCAGGGCGACGCCGACGTTCTCCTCGGGAACCTCCGTGTTGTTGTACTTCAGGTCGAGTCCGGAGTAGTCGTAGCGGATGAACGTCGCATACTCGCCGCGGGAGAACTGCGCCAGGAAGTTGTCGGTGAACTCCGCGCCACCGTCCTGAATCCGGTTGTAGTAGTCGATGACCGGCTGGAGGTCGTCCATCGTCCCGCCGCGGGCGTTGTTGACGGAGAGCGCCGTCGCCAGTCCGACGGCCGCCTGTGGGGTCTGGAGTGCGAGGTCCTGCATGATCTCGGGCTGCAGCAGGTCCTTCCACGTTGTCGGCTTCTCGAGGCCGCGCTCCTCGTAGAGGTCTTTACGATACGTGACGGCCGTCGTCACCCGCCGCGTCGCGGTCACATGGCCGTCGTCCGTCTTCAGCGACTCCGGCACCTTGTCCCAGCCCGCCGGTTTGTACGCCTGCGTGAAGCCGTCGTTGTGGGCAACGATCCCGTACGTGTACCCGCCGTTGTAGCCCGAGTGCGTCATGTTGTTCGCGTGTGAGCGCATGTGCTGGAGGGCTTCACCCGACGAGCGGTCGTCGTCGTGCACCGCGACACCGTACGTGTCATTAAAGGACTGCATCAGCGACGGCCAATTCATCCACCCCGACTGCACGCAGTAGAAGTACAGCATATCCGGGAAGGCGGACGCCTCGACCGTCGTCCGTGAGTCGCCGTAGCCGACGTCATACGTCTCCGAGTTACCGTTCCTGGTCGCTGGCTGATCGGTGGAGGACCCCGTGTTACATCCCGCGAGGCTCGCCAGGGCGGCAGCGGACGTCGTCCCGATAAACTTCCGTCGTGTTGATACCATCATGTGGATGGGACGTCTTTCCGAAGAAAGCGGTTGCTATGAATGCATTATACCACATCAGATCCCTATAGAGACATCCCGATTTCCCGACAGCGGGTCTCGCTGGCTGCGCTGCACGACGACCCAGACTCCGGTCTACGACTAGACCACGAGGAGCCGATAGACGGCGCGGCCGAGAGCATCTCGGCGCTCGCGGACGCCCTTGACCGCGACTACCGCACCGTCCACGACGTCTCGCTGCTCGCGGACTATGGCCTCCTATTCATCGTTGAGGACGGCCAGGCGAAGCGTCCATACCTCCCCTACGAGCGTATCCACCTCTACATCGAACTCGTCGGACGGCCGTCTGGTGAGGAACCCGCACCGGTGTGATCACCGACGCGGAGTGTATCGCCGTCGCGGCAACGCGTGAAGAACGCTTTCTTACCGACGATGGCCATGCCGCCGAGATGGCGTTTCAACGAGATGTCGAAGTCTGGGATCTGAAGCTACTCCTCGAAGCAACCCTCGTCAAAGGCCATGTCGAGACCAGGAGCGAACTCGAAACCATAATCGACACACTTCGGGAACGGGACGGATATCGGTTCTCGAACCAAGACCGGACTGACCTGTTCGACCGCCTCTGACTCAACATCGAATATGTGCGACTCACGCGTTCGTGAGGGCCTCTACGAGCAGCACGAGCGGAACCGAGAGCAGTGCATCGAGGCCGTCACATGCTGGGTGAAGTAGAGAACGACGACGGCGCTGCCGAGCACGAGTACCCAATCGGTCGTCATCCACTGGCTTTTCGCATAGATCGATTTGTCAGGCCTCGGAGAGCGGAGGTTCTCAATGATCGACACACCAAACCCAGACGTCCATCATCAGGCAGCGTTCGGTGACGCGGCGAACTCGAGATTTATCGGCGCGCCTGCGAAGGGCGCAGGCGCGTAGAAACGGGCCTGTGTAAACTATGGACCAATCAGCAACGACGACGGTGTTCGCGGGAATCGACGGCCGAGCAGACGCGGCGCTTCCAGAGTGATACGCGGCGCAGCACGGTGAGGACGACGTCGTATCGTTCGCGGAGGCAATTCGGAGCCTCCTACGGGCGGTCGCATCATCGGTGGCGTTCCAGAATCGCGACTCGGGGGCGTGGATGGAGACCGAGCGGTTCAGCGCGCTTGTCGATCCGGAACGGGTTCTACCGCACTGCGCCACGCTCCCGTGAGAGGTCAAGTTTCAATCCCGTGCTGGGTTTCTACCGCGTTGCAACATCGCCTGCTCGTACTCGTCGAAGCTCGTGTATTTGTTTCAATCCCGTGCTGGGTTTCTACCGCGTTGCAACGTCCTCGATGCCGACGATCGCGACGTCGACCGTCTGTTTCAATCCCGTGCTGGGTTTCTACCGCGTTGCAACCGCCCACTCCCGGAGCACACCGGTCGGCGACGACACGTTTCAATCCCGTGCTGGGTTTCTACCGCGTTGCGACCACGGGATCACCGGCAGCAGCTTACCCATCCTGGATGTTTCAATCCCGTGCTGGGTTTCTACCGCGTTGCGACCGTCGAGGACGGTAGCAATATATCCCTACCCGGCAAGTTTCAATCCCGTGCTGGGTTTCTACCGCGTTGCGACGAGCGCCAGGGCGGCGACCAGGACGGCGATCGAGTTTCAATCCCGTGCTGGGTTTCTACCGCGTTGCGACGCCCGGGAGGTCGCCGTCCTGGACGTCGACCACTTAGTTTCAATCCCGTGCTGGGTTTCTACCGCGTTGCGACGTGACCGGCCGTCTCGGACTTCGTATCGGCGAGGTCGGTTTCAATCCCGTGCTGGGTTTCTACCGCGTTGCGACCACAAGATGCTGACAGCGGTCTGCATGAATGAACTGGTTTCAATCCCGTGCTGGGTTTCTACCGCGTTGCGACACTTCGACGCCGGTGATGGACTGCCCCTTGAGGATGTTTCAATCCCGTGCTGGGTTTCTACCGCGTTGCGACGAAGACGCGAGGTGGTGCGTGATGCGGGACACGATGTTTCAATCCCGTGCTGGGTTTCTACCGCGTTGCGACACGACATCGCAGAGGAGAGCGAGGCATAATGTACGTGTTTCAATCCCGTGCTGGGTTTCTACCGCGTTGCGACACGACATCGCAGAGGAGAGCGAGGCATAATGTACGTGTTTCAATCCCGTGCTGGGTTTCTACCGCGTTGCGACGCGACGACCGAGTCCGCAGTCTCGTCGGGGTCGGGCGGCTGTTTCAATCCCGTGCTGGGTTTCTACCGCGTTGCGACCGGAACCACGAGACGAGCTCCTCCTTTTCGTCCTTATGTTTCAATCCCGTGCTGGGTTTCTACCGCGTTGCGACAGTTCCAATAAATCTCCCCGATATTCGCCCGAAGGTTTCAATCCCGTGCTGGGTTTCTACCGCGTTGCGACTCCTGCTATGGTGAAGTCTGAAAGCGGGCAGGCTGAGTTTCAATCCCGTGCTGGGTTTCTACCGCGTTGCGACAGATACGTCATATCCGTCCTTTTGGTGGGTAAGGGCATGTTTCAATCCCGTGCTGGGTTTCTACCGCGTTGCGACACGGGGTAGTTTTTCGCTCAGAGCACCTATAGTTTTCTCTGAAGATGCGAGTCCGCGCGTCTCAATCGTGGACCCCCACCGTACACTACTTTCAAAAAGGTCGACGAAGATCAGCGGTCACACCCGAAGTCGACCGGCGAGTGTCGGGGTAACATAACGGGTTTTGCCTTCCATCCACGTCTCGACGGCGCCGTCGGCTTCAAGCGCGTCAAGGTGCCGACCGACGGTGCTCCGCGATTTATCAGTCTCCTCGGAGACCTGAGGTAGTGTCGTCTCTTCGTCGAGCGAAACAAGATAGCGGAGCGTATCGAGGGTCGCATCAGACGGGCGACTCATTAGGTCCGGGAGAGTAAGCTCCTCGATCTCCTCGTCAACGTCTCTAAACTGGAGCGCGAGATCGACGACGTCGGGTCGAGCAAGCGCGGCGACGGTCAACGGGAGAAAGATCTCGCGTGGGCCTCCATCGAAATTGAGAACCACTGTTCCGTCCGCGGCTTCCAAGACGTCTACACACTCCAGTACGGCGGTCTCGAACGATTTGTAGCTGATTTCCTCGACGGCAACTGTGGATCCGGGACCAAGTTCGGTGACCGTCTGCTTGACGTCTTGGATTGCGCTCTTTGCTCTCTCACTCCCGTCGTCACGCGGTCGGAGGAGAACGACGACATCGTCGGCGTCGAGGCCGTTGTTGAGTATCGGGCGCATCACCCGTGGACTATAGTGCCCGATTGTCGAGACGTACGTGCGCATACATCTGATTGCAGTTGTACCCGACTAAACGGTTTGGCTTCGAAAAAGTGGAATCGAATGGGAACGACGCCGGGAACGTGAATACGTATCCAAAATCACGAAAAGATTCAATACGGTGACCAGAGCAAATGTGACCGTGAATCGACACACGATCGACCGGCTTCGTGAGGTGCCATGAGGCGGGTCGACTTAACGCTTGAGCCGGCGGGCTCGTTTCCGGTTCCGACTGCGAACGGCTATCAGATCTACGGTGCTGTCCTCTCAGCGCTCGACGATGTCGACGAGGACGTCAGCACACGAGTCCACGACTCTCCGATCGGGAGCTTGACGAACAGCGGCCTGCTCGGGACCTTCGACGGTAGCCACCGCGATCACCACAAGCGTGTGACCCACGACGAGACCTACGACCTCAAACTGGGTGTCGCCGACCCGCGTGACCAGGACGTCTTCCAAGCGCTCGCCGACGCGTTCGTCTTCAGCGGCGACACGCTCGAACTTGCCGACGGCGACTTCCGCGTGCGCGACTTCGCGAGTACGAATACGACCCACGAGGAACTCCTCACCGACGCCTCGGAGATCGTCGCCCAGAACCACGACACCTTCGAGATTGAGGTTCACTTCGAGACGCCGACGTGCATCAAGGAGAGTGGGGAGATTACGACGATGTTCCCCCACCGTGGCAGCGTCTTCCGTTCGCTCCTCCGCAAATGGTCGTCGACGATCCCGGATGAGCGGGCCGACGAGCTCGACCTCGCGATGACCCGCGAGGACTTCGAGACGAATCTCATCGAGAAACCCGAATCACACACCTACGAGACGCACAGCGTCCTCGTTAATCGCGGCGAGGACGGTGGCCCGATCCTCCGCCAAGGGTTCACCGCTGACTGCACCTATCGGTTCAAGGGCGCAAGTGAAGCCATCCGAACTGCGGTTACGGCCCTCGCGCTCTTCAGCGGGTACGCAGGCGTCGGCGGGTTCGTCTCTAGAGGGTGTGGGGCGGTATCTGTAGAGGTGGAGGGATGACTGGGGACTCCGACACCCCCGCCTCAGCGGCCCGCTACGCGCACGACTACATCGTGGACTCGCCGCTTGTCGGGAACGTCCTTGAGCACGCTGGCGAGTACGACGCGAAGACGGACCCGGAGGAGACGACGTCGCTCGCGGCTCACGTCATCAACGCGATGACGATCGGCGTGAACACCTTCGTGTACAACGCCGTCGACGGTGGTCACGACATCATGGAGCTCGAAGAGGAGCTCTCTGTGCTCGCAGCGGCGCTGGTACTCCACGACACCAACAAGTACGTCCAAGAGGCGTACGGCGTCAAGACGGACGGGAACACGAGCAAGGCCTTCGACGCCTACTTCGAGAATGGTGACGACTTCGGCGTCGAAGCGTTCCTCGGCGATGGCTATCGCGACGATCTCCACTACCTTGTCCAGCGAACGGAAGTTAACGAGGACAGCCGCGAGACGCGGGGTACGGAGACAGAGTTCGCCAGCCTCGCACGGTACTGTCGGATCGGCGATCAAGTCGCGTCGGTAATCCTCCGCGACGGTATCGAACGCGGGTTCGTCGAACTCCGGAAGAAGCTCGACGACGATGAAGTCCACCTCCTCGAGCTCTCACAGGTCGAACAGCCGATCCTCAACGACGAGCTCCTCGGTGCGACGAAAGAAGTCATCTCCGGTGAAGACGACGGTGAGGAGTATGGCGTCGTCGTCGGGAGCACGTCTGACCGCGTGCTGTACCTCGGTGACGAGGTTGACCGCGACGTGCTTCGGGAACGGGTTGGGAGCCATCTGAGCCAGCAGCTCGTCGAGACCGATCGATACTCGTTCTCGTGTAAGCTGAACTGGAACTCGTTCGACTACGATATCCTCGCTGAGTTCGCGCTCGACCCGGAGAAGAAAGAGGAAATCATCGCGACGACGTTTCGCGATCTCCTCACCGACGGGACCGCCGGCGTCGAAGGGTTCGAGCACATCCCGGAAGGGTTCGATCCGTACTTCCCAGTCCTCGCGAAGGCGATCTACATCGACGGACAGTCAGAATTCGGCGACGAGGACGTACAGGCCGCGTACGACGAAATATACGAGGAACAAGGCCCGCAAAAGGCCAAGATCCACTTCGTCGCGTACCTCCTCCGAAACTTCGAGGAGCACCGGGAGTTCCTCAAGGAGTTTCGAGAGGACGTTCGGCCCCATCTCCACGACGACCTCGAACCGAAGTCCGACGCGATTGGCTCCGTCATCGATCGGTTCTTCGACGCGACGGCGTCAGCGAGTCTCGGATCGAAGGGGGAGATGTGCTTCCTCTGTGGGGCCGAGGCGGAGACGAACTACCAGAAGGGGCTCTCCGCAGTCTATCGGACTCAGGAGTTCTCCCGGCGTGTCCGTCCACACGCGAAGTACAAGAAGATCTGCGAGGTGTGCAACCTAGAGTACGCGCTTCTCGCGGATCTGTGCGAGCGCTCCGACGTCAATTTGAACGCGAACGTCGGCGTCGCGTACTACTACTTCGACGAGTTCCTCGGGGATATCCGGCTCCGTGGTGGACGCGTCGGTCTCCAGCAGGGCGAGACGATTGACCTCAGCGACACGGAGGTGGACAAGAGCCTCCTCCGACCGCAGTACTACGTCCAGCCGTTCAACTTCGGTGGTCACCCCGCGATGGGTGAGAAAAATCACCGGATGGTCATCGTTCGCCAGTTGATGCAGGCGGCACAAGACGCCGGCATGAAGGTCGTCCTCGGTCGGCCGTTCACGCGATTCGAGAGCGCGGACGAGGTGTTTGTCGACGAGGATGCGATCCGCCAGCAGGAGCTCCTCGGTCTGGACGCAGTCGATCGATTCGGGCCGCTCCCATCGTTCATCGATCGCGAGGATGGACACGAGCAGTCACACCTCCGACGTGCACTCTCGCTCTGTAAGATCATCAGCATGGTCGGACAGGACGCGGGGATGCGGAACCCCTACCTCCAGCTCGATCGGGACACGTATCACCACCTCGCCGACTTCGCGGTACAGAACCACGAGCACGCGACTCGTCTCTCCGATCTCGAGTCGTACCTCAAAGCGTACCACACGAAACAACTCATGGACATGAAAACCGTCGCCGAGCGAGGAGTTGACCTCTTCGGCAAGCAGTACGACAGCAAGTACAAGAAGACGAAGATTTTCCGAGAGGCAATCGACGCGTTCCTCAGCGCGAAGAACCAGCGGATGTCCGAGGAGGACCTCCTCGAACACGTCGCGGCGCAGGTGTACGACGCAGCGGACCGCGAGGACTACGCCGGCTACGTGACGGTCGAGGAGGCGGAGGCGTTCGTCGACGCTTTACAGACGTACCTCGTCGAGAACGATCTCGCCTCCCTCAAAAAACTCTCCGATTGGGAGAACGCGCTCGTCAACTCGTACCTCTACGCCTACGAACAGGTGCTGTATGAAGACGACACCGACGACGAACCGTCCGATAACTGATCCCACCCACCGATCCACAATGTCACTCACGTACCCCGAAACCGGCCTCGTCGACTCGTTCGAAATCTACCGCACACAGAAGCCGAGCGTCACGCTCGTCGTCGAACGCGAGATTACCGAACCGACGCTGTTCCGCAACTCAAACAACGACCGCGCCGAAACCCAACAGTTCGGCGACCAACTGCACGCGCAGGTGAACGGGGAGAAGTTCACGAGTAAGGAGCGCCTCACCGGACTCGATCTGCTTCGATCGCTCGACGACGAACTCGTCGACGACGAGTACACGTACAACGAGCCCGCGTCGCTCGAAGAGTCGATCAACGTCGGCACGCTCACATACGGTCTCGCCGGTACCGGTGACCAAGACTTCGCAATCAAGTCCCGGGTCATCGAGGGCTACACGTACACGACCGATGAGTACGACCTAATGAACAAGGAGACCCGGAACGCGGTGTACGAGTCCGGGACGATGCGAACCGACGAGAACGAGCAGTCCGAGGCACTGTTCGACTACGTCAAGGTCCAGCCCGGCAACTCCCTCGTCCACTTCATTACACTCGAAGCCGCGACGGGACCGATGCTTCTCTACGCGCTCCACAACGTCCTCAACACGGGCCGATACGGAGCTCGCGAGACGCGGACAGGGCGTAATGTCCGAAACGAGGTCCGTGCCGTGATCCTCGGTGGGCACGACACATCGCTCTCGACGGGTGAACTCCTGATGGAATACCACGAAAATGAGGCCTGCATCGGCGAGAGTATCGCCGACTACATCGAGGCGGTCCGCCGCACTGATTGGGAGGTTTACGGTGAGTTCGAGGGGGCTGACGACTTCCCTGAGTGGTACGAGAATCTGGAGGCGGTCGCAGCGCGAGAGACCGACGACGCTGACGATGTCCTCCGTGAGGAGTTCGACCGCCTCACTGAGGCGGCGATAGATGTCTTCACCGACGATGATTGAGCGGACGTACGAGGCACAGCTGTACGCTCCGCTGTTCTACTCGAGCGCGGAGGGGCGCTCCATCCGAACGCAGCCGATGCTCTCTGCGACGGCGCTCATGCACGCGATCGGCTACCGCTACTGCGGACTCGAGAAGCGGTACGCGCTCGTCGGGGAGGAAGCGACGAGCGCGTCGTACGACCATCTCCGCGACCTGCCATTGTTCGTGAGCGATATGCGCCCGGTCGCCGTCAAAGCGAACGAACGGACGTTCCGGAGCACCGACTACCGATCCGAGCGCCACTTCACGACAGCGGACCCCGACGTCGCGGATCAGGTGACTGGTGGGAAATCCGTCCCGGAAGTCCTCGAGCGATCCGGCGCCGGGTGGCAGACCATCCGGCGATACCAGGGACTCTCGCCGGGATCCACCTTCGAGTTCACCGTTTGGAGCGAAGAGCCGCTTCCTAACAGACCGTCGTTCCAGATGGGGATCGGACAGACTGGAGAGTTCCGGGCGACCGAATCGGACCTCGACCAGCTCGTGTTGAACAAGTACCTCCTCGAAAACGTCTATGACCTCCCGACGGAGACGCTCACCGAGCTCTTAGAGCGAAGCGACACGTTCGAGCGCGGTAACGACCCGCGGCTCCAGCACTTCGTCGGTGTCGATCCCGAGTACGTACGTGAGACGATCATCCCGGAGGTGAGCTAGATGCGCGTCCGGAGCGCCGCGCTCGCGACCGAACCACCCGCGGAAGGGTTCGCCGAGCGCGGTTTTGACCACGCCCGCGCGTTCCAGAACCGCGTCGCCGAATGGGCACACGACGACGACGCGAAACCGGTCGCCGTCCTCCGAGCCCCGACTGGGGCGGGAAAGACCGCGACGTTCTACGAGGTGATCGAGGAGAACGACCTGTCGCTCGTCGTCTACCCGACGAACGCGCTTCTCGACCAACAGCTCCAACGGTTTCGCAAGTGGGACGGCATCAGCGCCGAGCCGCTCAACAGTGACACACTCGACGGACACGGGGACGGCCGCGTCGAGGACCTCTTGCAGCTGACCGACCGCTTTGAGGGACACGACGTCGTCGTCACAAATCCCGACATTCTGCAGGCGATCATCCAGGATCAATACCAAGGCTCAACGAAGCCGATGCAGTTCTTCGACCGCTTTGACGCAGTCGTCTACGACGAGTTCCACTTCTACGACGACTTGGCCGCGAGTGGGTTGCTCCTGCAGACACACGTCATGAACGACCGACGCGGGACGAACGTCCTCCTCGCGTCCGCGACACCGAACGAGTCGTTCGTCGAGTTCGTTAAGCACGAACTCTCGCTCCCTGTCCGAGACATCACTGCAGAATACGTCTCGGACGGCGATCAGTTCCGCCGTTCGGTGACCGTTGACAGACACGACACACGAGTGATCGATGAGGAGCGTGAGGCGGTCGCGGAGCGTCTCCGCGAACTCGTTGACGACGCCAGCGACCTCAGTGAGCCACAAGTTGCGCTCGTATTCAACAGCGTTGCGGCGAGTAACGACTTCCACGCGTACCTCGCTGAGGAGTTCCCCGATGTATTCGAATACGCCGCGAAGGACAACGGGTTCGACACAAACGATCCGGATGCAAACCTCAAGTCCCAGGGCTTCTTCGTCCTCAACACGACAAGCAAGGGCGAAGTCGGGCTGGATTACGATATCAGGACGCTGTTCATGGAGACGCCACCGACGCCGAGCGCGTTCCTCCAGCGGTTCGGCCGCGCCGGCCGTGAGCACGAAGCGGTCATTCATGTGTTCGGTCTCGGAGATATGGCGTGGCCGGACGTGATGTGTTACCCAGACTTCGTCACGTCCATCCACGAGGCACTCGGCACGCATCGAAGCCAAGACGAGGCGATTTCGACGCTCCGGAGTCTCGTCGGGATGCGCGCAGCCTACGCGATTCATTCGCGGATGGCTGAGGACGAGTGGTTTGGGCCGGAACTGTTCGCAGACTTCGAGTCCGTCTCCGAGTATGGGAAGTGGCGGGCATTCTTCCGTACGGTCGACTCAACCTTGGAGAGTGCCGGCGAGTTCGGATCGCCGGTCATGCAGAACAGCGCCACCCGGAAGATACTCGCTTTCGCACAACACTGCTTTGGGGCCTTTGAGAGCCTCCGCGGTCGTTCATTACCCGTCGACATCAAATATCCGCGAGGCGATCGGCATGCGCTCACATCGTACGACCTGCTGACGACGCTTCGATACTATGATATTGAGGCCATAGAACCCGACGGGACGCTAGTCGTTGATCGACGTGGGTCAACGCAACCGGTTGCGATCACCGCCCGGTTCCCCGGCTACGAAAATCGACCACGGGACTACAGCGGGTCCAACAGCGAGATCAAACAGATGTTCTCCCGGTGGATCTACCCGGAGATTGAGGAGGCCGGCCTCGCTGAAACTGAAGTCGACGAGGGTGTGCTCCGACAGTTCTTCTCCGACCTCGCGCTTCCGAAGGCGGTGATACCGATCGAGGTCCGATACGGCCAGTACGTCGCATACGTCGACCAGGCAGGAATCACGTCGGTCGATGTTGAACACCGACAGATATGAGCGAGGAGCTGATCAACGTCTCCGATCTGAACCAGTATGGCATCCGTCTTTAGCTAAGCCAGAAACCGCGTGACAGCAGCGGCTTATCGAGGCTACTTTTCGGAAGGAGTGAGGAGGAGAAGTCTGTGCACAACTCTCCGTCCTCACCTCGAATTATGCGTCGGCTCACTACACTGTTTCCCTCTGAGTTCCTCGAAGAGCACGCCGAGGAACTCGGCGTGGTCGAGCGAGAGGGCAAGCTTCAGATTCCCGTCCTCGTGTGGGCGTTCGTGTTCGGCTTCGCCGCAGGCGAGAGCCGAACACTCGCCGGGTTCAGACGCTGCTACAACTCCACAGCTGATGAAACGATTTCTCCCGGTGGATTCCATCAGCGGTTGACGCCGACGTTGGCAGAGTATCTCCGCGACCTCGTCGAGCGCGGCCTCGACGAGGTCGCTGTCCCCAACGCTGTTGACGCTGATATCGACCGATTCAGAGACGTGATGATCGCTGATGGAACGGTGTTGCGGTTGCACGAGTTCCTCTCTGATGAGTTCCAAGCCCGTCACGAGGAGCAGGCTGGAGCGAAGCTCCACCTGCTCCACAATGCCACCGACAAGATGATTGAACGACTCGACGTGACAGACGAGAAAACGCACGACAGCACGCTGTTCAAGACAGGTTCGTGGCTGCAAGGACGACTTGTTCTACTCGACCTTGCGTACTTCAAGTACCGCCGGTTCGCGTTAATCGACGAGAACGACGGCTACTTCGTGAGTCGGCTGAAGCAGAGCGCGAACCCGGTGATAACAGAGGAATTACGGGAATGGCGCGGTCGCGCCATTCCCTTGGAGGGCAAGCAGATCCACGATGTGGTCGATGACCTCTCGCGGAAGTACATCGACGTAGAGGTCGAAGCGGAGTTCAAGCGGGGCCAGTACGAGGGAACGCGGTCGCTGGACACGAAGCGATTCCGCGTCGTCGGCGTCCGCGATTCGGACGCCGACGACTACCATCTGTACATCACGAATCTGTCGAGAGAGGAGTTCCTACCGTCAGATCTAGCGACGCTGTACCGGTGTCGGTGGGAGGTAGAAACGCTGTTTCGTGAACTGAAGACGCAGTACGAGTTAGACGAGTTCGACACAAGCGACCCGGATGTGGTGAGAATTCTGCTGTATGCGGCGTTGCTGTCGCTGCTGGTGAGTCGTGAGCTGTTGGATCTGGTGACCGAGCAGGCTGACGACGAGATCGTGTTTCCGCCGGAACGCTGGGCGGCGACCTTCCGGTCGCACGCCCAGCTCATCCTCCACGAACTCGGTGAGTATCTCGGTTACTCGCCACCGCCGTTGCTGGAGCGATTGATCGAGGACGCTCAGAAGATTCACCAGCAACGACCGGTCTTACAGGAGACGCTCGCTACCGCTACACAACCGAGGTGTGAGTCTTAGCTAAAGACGAATGACCAGTATGGTTACTGCCCCCGTCGCTACTGGTATCTCCACTTCTTCGACACACAGGGAACCAACTACGAACGCACTGAGGGAACATCGCTCCACGACTCGAAGTCGGAGCGAGGCGGGTGGGTCGACGAGCTCTACCTTGAAGACGAAGAAATCGGTCTCAAGGGAAAGATAGACATCCTCGAACTCCACGACGATCTGATCCCGATTGAACGGAAACGTGCAGAAGGAGGCGACTACTACCGGAGTGATAAACTCCAGCTTGCGGGGTATTGTCTCCTGCTGGAATCGTATCTGGGTGAGCCGGTTCAAGAGGGAGCGATCTATCTCTACGAGACCGATCAGCGTATGCACATACAGATTACTGACGATCTCCGAGATGAAGTTCGCGAACAGATCCGGGCGATGCGCTCGATGTCCCCGGACGATGTTCCCCCGATCACCGACAACCCGGAGAAGTGTACCGCGTGTTCGGCTCGGCCGTACTGTCTCCCCGAGGAGACGCTACAGCTCGAACCCGATCGAATGCCGAGCCAAGAATGGGAGGAATACGTATGAAAGAGAGCCAGGGGATGTTCGACGACTCGGTCGTCTACGTCACGACACAGGGCTCACAGGTCCGCATTGACGGCGGCCAAGTTGTCGTGTACGACGTCGAGGGGGACGATGGCGAGCTCGGGTCGTTCCCGGTCGAGAAACTCGACACGATCAACGTCTTCGGGGGTGTGAACTTCTCCACACCGTTCGTCGCGACGGCGAACGAGCACGGGATCGTGCTCAACTACTTCACGCAAAACGGGAAGTATCGGGGGAGTTTCGTTCCGGAGCGCAACACGATCGCCGAGGTCCGTCGTGCGCAGTACGCGCTCGGCGATGACGCCGAGCTCGCCGTCGCGAAGGCGATGATTGCGGCAAAGATCCGGAACGCACGAACGATCCTCTCGCGGAAAGGAGTCCGCGGGACGTCCGTGCTCAAGGATCTCGGTGAGCGTGTGGCGACGGCGTCGAACAAGGACGACCTCCGCGGCGTCGAAGGCGAAGCCGCCGAGCGCTACTTTGCCCGTCTCGACGAGACGCTCGTCGACGACTGGACGTTCGAGACGCGGAGTAAACGACCACCCGAGGACCACATCAACTCCCTACTGTCGCTCACGTACGTGATGATGAAGAACGAGGTCCTGAGTGCGTTACGCTGTTACAACCTCGATCCCTTCTTGGGCGTGCTCCACGCCGACCGACATGGACGGCCGTCACTCGCACTCGACCTCCAAGAGGAGCTTCGACCGCTGTTCTGCGACGCGTTCGTCACCCGTCTGGTCAATCGCGGAACAATCACGCATGATCAGTTCGGGAACGATAATCGCCTCACCGACGATGGTTTCCAGGCGTACTTAGACAAGTTCGACGACTACATGCAAGAAGAGCTGACCCACCCGCATTTCGAGTATCGTGTGAGTCGCCGGAAAGCCATCCGACAGCAAGCGATCCTCCTCCGGAAAGTGATCACGGGTGAACTTGACGACTACCACGCACTGGAGGTGTCACGATGAGGCTCGCCGTGACGTACGACGTCAGCGACGACACGAACCGGCGGCGTGTCTACCGAACGCTCGAACGGTACGGCGCGTGGCGACAGTACAGCGTCTTCGAACTTGACGTGTCGAAAAGCGAGCGGGTCGAGCTTGAAGACGAACTTGAGGGTCACATCGAACCGGCTGACGGGGATCGGATTCGGTTGTATCGGCTCTGTAGTGCCTGCCAGGAGGCGACGACCGACCTCGGGATGGAACCTCCGGACGAGCAGTCCAACGTCCTTTGACTGGCAGGCTTCGTCGACCCTTTTCAAAGCCGTGTACAGCAGGGGTCCACGAACGGACCCCTCTCTCTCGCGTCTACAGAGAAAACTATAGGTGCTATCCCCGAGAAAACACCCCCTGTCGCGACGCGGTAGAAACCCAGAACGGGATTGAAACATCTTCAGGGTGGAAATATCACCCGCATGGTCTACAGTCGCGACGCGGTAGAAACCCAGAACGGGATTGAAACTGAATCGACTCTAAGCGTATTATCCGAAGGGCCGTGTGTCGCGACGCGGTAGAAACCCAGAACGGGATTGAAACGATCACCCAGCCGGTCGCGTCCTCGACGGCCGTCGTGTCGCGACGCGGTAGAAACCCAGAACGGGATTGAAACCGCGACGTCACGTTCGAGCTCGGCGCGCTCGCGGGTCGCGACGCGGTAGAAACCCAGAACGGGATTGAAACAAAGTGAAACCGGCGGCCCGGAAGTCGTCACGGGCGTCGCGACGCGGTAGAAACCCAGAACGGGATTGAAACCGTTCGTCCTGGTTGGCGTTCTCGTCGTCGCAGCGTGTCGCGACGCGGTAGAAACCCAGAACGGGATTGAAACGCGACAAGACGACGACGTCCATCACCATCCAGTTCGTCGCGACGCGGTAGAAACCCAGAACGGGATTGAAACCGACCTCGAAGTTCGGTTCGGCCATCCAGTCCGTCGCGACGCGGTAGAAACCCAGAACGGGATTGAAACACGTCGTCGCGGTGATGGGGCTGGACGGTCTGCCGTCGCGACGCGGTAGAAACCCAGAACGGGATTGAAACATCGTGCGGAGGATGTCGCCGGTCGTGGCTCCGTCGCGACGCGGTAGAAACCCAGAACGGGATTGAAACTCGACGTCGCCGAGGTCGATCTCGCTCGGGTCGTCCGTCGCGACGCGGTAGAAACCCAGAACGGGATTGAAACAGGTCCTCGACGCGATGACGTCGCTGGTCACGGACTGTCGCGACGCGGTAGAAACCCAGAACGGGATTGAAACCCGTCCTCGGCGTAGACATGGTAGAGGCCGGGCGCGTCGCGACGCGGTAGAAACCCAGAACGGGATTGAAACAACTCGTAGTCGACCGACCCCTGGGAGACGACGCGTCGCGACGCGGTAGAAACCCAGAACGGGATTGAAACATCCAGATTGACGAGACGCTTTCGCCGCGGCCGGGTCGCGACGCGGTAGAAACCCAGAACGGGATTGAAACATGTCCGCGTTCGCTGCGACGTCGGGCGCTGCAGTCGCGACGCGGTAGAAACCCAGAACGGGATTGAAACTCGACGTCGAGTACGGCGATGGATGCGGTGTCGACGTGTCGCGACGCGGTAGAAACCCAGAACGGGATTGAAACCTCCTCGTTGGAGTCGCCCTCGGGGTTCATCCCGGTCGCGACGCGGTAGAAACCCAGAACGGGATTGAAACAGGCCGCTGTGATAGCCTGGCGGAGGCCGCCAGCAAGTCGCGACGCGGTAGAAACCCAGAACGGGATTGAAACGACGCGAACGTCGCGAACGACGACTCTCCCACTATCGGTCGCGACGCGGTAGAAACCCAGAACGGGATTGAAACGGCTCGCGTCGAGGTCGTCGACGAAGAGACTGCCGGTCGCGACGCGGTAGAAACCCAGAACGGGATTGAAACTTCGCGTTCGGCTGCGCGGCGGCCTGCACGCGCACCGTCGCGACGCGGTAGAAACCCAGAACGGGATTGAAACCCGCCAGCGCATTATCGCTTCCAGAACACGACGCGGTCGCGACGCGGTAGAAACCCAGAACGGGATTGAAACCCGGGGGATCAGATACTCAAGTTAGTTCGGGAAAACGTCGCGACGCGGTAGAAACCCAGAACGGGATTGAAACGCGTACTCTGTTCTTCGCGCGCTCCCCCCAAAAATCGTCGCGACGCGGTAGAAACCCAGAACGGGATTGAAACCGGACGCGGACACGCGGACAACCCGACGCTATCATGCGTCGCGACGCGGTAGAAACCCAGAACGGGATTGAAACTCGGCGTGAGTCCACGGGGTCACACGAACGCAAAACGTCGCGACGCGGTAGAAACCCAGAACGGGATTGAAACTCTGGTTCTGAAGACATTAGTGAAGAGGGGGGTTAGGTCGCGACGCGGTAGAAACCCAGAACGGGATTGAAACTGCCGTGCCCATGCCGTGATCCCCGTTGCTCGATTGCGTCGCGACGCGGTAGAAACCCAGAACGGGATTGAAACTGGATCGGCGAGGATGACGGCGATATGATCGCGGAGTCGCGACGCGGTAGAAACCCAGAACGGGATTGAAACTCCTCGCGGACCTTGTCAATCTCGTCGAGTCCCGCGGTCGCGACGCGGTAGAAACCCAGAACGGGATTGAAACTCGTTCGTCCACACCGTGCTGATGATTTCGGTACTGTCGCGACGCGGTAGAAACCCAGAACGGGATTGAAACATCGCGCAGCGCTCCGAGCAGAACCCACCGACCGGTCGCGACGCGGTAGAAACCCAGAACGGGATTGAAACGTCGAGTTCGCTCTGCTGTTTTTGGAGGTCCTGTTGTCGCGACGCGGTAGAAACCCAGAACGGGATTGAAACCGCCTCGAATTTGAGGGTGAGGACTAATAATGGGGTCGCGACGCGGTAGAAACCCAGAACGGGATTGAAACATTAGGCCTGAGACCCCGAAGGCAAGTTTCCCGGCGTAGTACTCTGGTTTGTGGGGTCCTCTTTGGTCGAGTGATCAGGCTGTCGCCACCCATGATCGTCCCACTCAAGGCGTGGCACCACTCTCTGTTTGTGAGTGTGGTGTCCATCCTCTGTCGTGTTCTCTCGGGAGGCCACGGGCCGTGCCATCGGCCCTTGTGCTCTTATTGTGGCTCCGATGAACTACCCTGTTCGCCCGCTCACATGATCTCTGTCGGTTCCCGCTTCTCTAGGTCGTCTACCGACGCATCACCGGACCACGCTCAAGAGCCCCCTCACCCACACGCCGGGCGCGTTCGAGCGCGAGTGTTCGAGCGCGTGACGGAGGCTGTCCGCGGCGGCAGTCTCGACGCCGTGGCCGTGGCCGACGAGGATGCGCTCGGGACGGAGGCCACGAAGCGTCGAGGGCGGCGTGAGTCGGAGCATCGGATGCACGCCGAGTTGCTCGTCGGCACCGCGGAAGAACGGGGCGGTCCCGACGGCTTCGGGAACGACGAGCGTCTCGCTGTCGAAGAGCGCGGCCTCGTGCCAGCCGGGGATGTCGAGGGTCCGCAGGAGACCGTACTCGGTGCCGGGGAGCGAGCCGCTGAAACGCTCCGTGGGCGCATCGACCTCGCGGGTGAGGAAGGACGGCAGGTAGACGGGGACGTCGTGGCGGCGCGCGACTGCCGCGGCGTCGCGCTCGTGGCGATCGAGGAGGAGAACGACGCCGGCGACCTCGCCGAATTCGGCGGCGAGCTCGTCAATTCCGGGCGCATCGAGGGGATCGACGAGGAACACCCCGGCGTCGGTGTCGAGGACGTGGCTGGCGCGCTGCATCGCCTCGTCAGAGTGAGCCAGCCAGCTCGTCCCGCCGTCGAAGCGGTTCGTCTCCTCGTAGTCGGCGGCGTCGCTCGGCATACACATCGCTTCGGGAGGCGTTCACAAGAGCATTCGGCCCAGTACTCGTGGTACCGGATGAAGCGCCGTCGCCGGCCGGTTGTGGGGACCCGGCCGATCGGGCACGAAATCCCGGATGGTTCGAACGTGGACCGGTCGGATCGAGCGGGCCGACGGCGAGGCTTTTTCGTGACGTCGTCCGTGGGGCCGGACATGGGACTGGACGAAGACGCACTTGACTATCACGAGCGCGAGCCGCCGGGGAAGGTAGCGATCGCGACGACGAAGCCGACGAACACGCAACGCGACCTCTCGCTCGCGTACTCGCCGGGGGTCGCCGCGCCCTGTCGGAAGATCGACGCGGACGAGACGGACGCCTACAAGTACACGGCGAAGGGGAACCTGGTGGGCGTGGTGTCGAACGGCTCGGCGGTGCTGGGTCTCGGTGATATCGGCGCACAAGCGAGCAAGCCGGTGATGGAGGGGAAGGGCGTCCTGTTCAAGCGCTTCGCCGACATCGACGTCTTCGACATCGAGTTGGCGCACGACGGCGTCGACGCGTTCGTCGAGTCGGTCGCCGCGATGGAGCCGACGTTCGGCGGGATCAACCTGGAGGACATCAAGGCCCCCGAGTGCTTCGCGATCGAGGAGCGCCTTCGTGACCGGATGGACATCCCGGTCTTCCACGACGACCAGCACGGTACCGCCATCATCAGTGGTGCCGGCCTCATCAACGCCCTCGACATCGTCGGCAAGGACATCGAGGAGATCGAGGTGGCGTTCTCGGGTGCCGGCGCGGCCGCCGTCTCCTGCGCGAAGTTCTACGCGTCGCTCGGCGTGCCACACGAACAGATCACGATGTGCGATATCGACGGCGTGCTCTCGCAGGAGCGTGCGGACGCGGGCGACCTGAGCCCGCACGCCGAACCGTTCGCGCAGGGCGTCGAACCCGGCGAACTCGCGGACGCGATCGAGGGCGCGGACGTCCTCGTCGGGCTCTCGGTGGGCGGGATCGTCAGCCAGGAGATGATCCGCTCGATGGCCGACGAACCGATCGTCTTCTCGATGGCGAACCCCGATCCGGAGATCGGCTACGAGGAGGCGAAGGCGGCCCGCGACGATCAGGTCATCATGGCGACGGGGCGCTCGGACTACCCGAACATGGTGAACAACGTCCTGGGGTTCCCGTTCATCTTCCGCGGCGCGCTCGACGTCCGCGCGACGGAGATCAACGAGGGCATGAAGGTCGCCGCGGCGAAGGCGCTGGCGGAGCTCGCGCGCGAGGACGTGCCGGATCAGGTCGTCAAAGCGTACGGCGACCAGCCGCTCCAGTTCGGTCCGGAGTACATCCTTCCGAAACCGCTCGATCCGCGCGTGCTCTTCGAGGTCGCGCCCGCCGTCGCCGACGCCGCGATGGAGTCCGGCGTCGCGCGCGAATCGCTCGACCTCGCCGCGTACCGCGAGCGCTTGGAGGCGCGTCTCGGCAAGAGCCGCGAGATGATGCGCGTCGTCCTCAACAAGGCCAAGAGCGACCCGAAACGCGTCGCGCTCGGCGAGGGTGACGACGAGAAGATGATCCGGGCGGCCTATCAGCTACAGGATCAGGGGATCGCGGAGCCGGTCCTCCTCGGTGATCGGGACGAGATCACGGACCTCACCGGCGATCTCGGTCTCGACTTCGACCCCGAGGTCGTCGACCCCGAGGAGGCCGACAACGAGGCGTACGCCGATCGCCTCCACGACCTCCGCAAGCGAAAGGGCGTGACCCGGCGCGAGGCCGCCGACCTCGTCTCGCGCGACTCGGCGTACTACGGGAGCGTGATGGTCGAGCAGGGGGACGCGGATGCCCTCCTCACCGGCCTCACTCACAGCCATCCCTCGGCGCTCCGCCCGCCGTTGCAGGTCGTCGGCACCGCACCCGACGCCGAGTATGTCGCCGGCGTCTACATGCTGACGTTCGCGAACCGCGTGATCTTCTGTGCCGACGCCACCGTCAACCTCGATCCGACGGCGGAGCAGCTGGCGGAGATCACTCACCACGTCGCCGAGACCGCCCGTAGCTTCGACGTTGATCCCCGTGTCGCGCTCCTCTCCTACTCGGACTTCGGGAGCGTCGAGAACGAGGGCACGGCGAAACCGCGCGAGGCCGTCGAACTGCTCCACGACGACCCGAGCGTGGACTTCCCGGTGGACGGCGAGATGCAGGCCGACACCGCCGTCGTCGAGGATATCCTCGCGGACACCTACGGCTTTGCGGAACTCGAGGGGCCCGCGAACTGCCTCGTCTTCCCGAACCTCGAGGCCGGCAACATCGGCTACAAACTCCTCCAGCGCCTCGGCGGCGCGGACGCCATCGGCCCGATGCTCGCCGGCATGGACGAGCCCGTCCACGTCATCCAGCGCGGCGACGAAGTGAAGGACATTGTCAACCTCGCCGCCGTCGCGGTCGTCGACGCCCAGGAGGAGTAGCCGTTGTTGGAACGGCCGTATGGTGGTTCGAGAGGGCAAAACCCCTCGTCATCACGAGAGATGCTTCGCGCCTTTCGAACGGCGCAGCAACCGACCGACCTGTTCGGCGGCGGGAGGAGGACGTTCCCGACGGGAGAGCGGGTCGCATCGTAGATCGGCGACTATCCACCTGCGGCACGGGAGCCCCTAACCGTGAACGACGTCGAGGACGTCACGCAGGAGCGGTATCCGAGGTGCCGGACAGAGTGGAGAGAGAGACATCGATCTCGAGGTGGTCGTACCAGACGACGGGCTGCTTGGCGCGGCCGTCTTGCTCGAAGCGAACGAGGCCGAGTTCCTCGAGTTCGGCTAGGGCAGTGGAGACGTTCTTAACGTCACGATCGACCTGCCGGGCGATTTCACGGATACTTTCCGGTTGCTCGTCTGCGATGGTGCGGAGGAGAGTGAGGTTCTTCGCGTTCAACACGCGCTCGAGTGCCTGTTCGTCGGGGAGGCTGAGGACGTACTCGTCGTCGAGGTCAGCATCGGCCTCGAGTTGGCGGACGTCCGCGAGCGCGGCGTCGAAGAAGTCGCTGGTCGATTCGACGGTAATGTGGAGTGTGTTCGTGCTCATGGCGTGTATTCGTCGGGGAGTTCTCGGATGAAGCGCCGAAGTAGGGCTTCGTATCCAGGGAACTCGTCTAGTTCTTCGATGGTCGATCCGTCGTGTCGTTCGTGAGTGCCGTGGTGATTGTCGTACCGGAGGATCGGATCGTCCGAGCCCTTTTCGCCGAAGTGGTAGCCGTACTTGATGCCGTCCGGGAACTTCGATGACTCCGGAACGCGGAGCACCCGAATGCGGACGATATGTTCGCCGAAGTCGCGGCGGCGATCACGGACGACTGAGACATCACCATCGGGTGCCATCGCCGTGTGATGGTATTTACGCCAACACTATAATTATGTTGGTGTTCTCACCAACGATAGGAGAGGCCACGAGATCCATCCGGAGCAAAAGCTCTCCGACGCCGAGTGAGGATCTCTCAATCGGGTCGTCGACGGTACCGAACACCGAGGGATCGGTAGGCGCGATCCCGATGTCCGCGAGTGTCTACTCGTTTAAACAGTGTACTAATAGTACCAGGCGTCGTCGTCGAAATCGGGCTCGCGTCCCTCCAAGAAGGCGTCGCGGCCCTCCGCGGCTTCGTCGGTCATGTAGCCGAGCCGGGTTGCTTCGCCGGCGAAGACTTGCTGGCCGACCATCCCGTCGTCGGTGGCGTTGAAGCCGTATTTGAGCATCCGCATCGCCATCGGGGACTTCCCACACATCCGCTCGGCCCACTCCAGCGCCGTCTCCTCGAGTTCGTCGTGTGGCACGGCCTCGTTCGCCATCCCCATGTCGACGGCCTCCTCCGCGGAGTAGGTCTTTCCGAGGAAGAACACCTCGCGGGCTTTCTTTTGGCCGATCTGTTTGGCGAGATAGGCGGAGCCGAAGCCGGCGTCGAAGGAGGCGACGTCGGGGTCGGTCTGGAGGAACTTCGCGTGCTCGTCGCTCGCGAGCGTGAGGTCGCAGACGACGTGGAGCGAGTGGCCGCCGCCGACGGCCCAGCCGGGGACGACGGCGACGACGGGCTTGGGCATGAAGCGGATCGCGCGCTGGACTTCGAGGATGTGGAGACGGCCGGCTTCGGCCGGATCGGGGTTCTCGTCGTCCCCCTTGTACTCGTACCCCTCGTCGCCGCGCACGGACTGATCGCCGCCCGCACAGAAGGCCCAGCCGCCGTCCTTCGGGCTGGGGCCGTTGCCGGTGAGGATGATACACCCGACGTCGGACTGGCGCTTTGCATGGTCGAGCGCAGTCGCGAGTTCGTCCACGGTCCCCGGGCGGAAGGCGTTACGAACCGCAGGGCGATCGAAAGCGATGCGAAGCGCACCAACGTCCGTCGCGCGGTGATAGGTGAGATCGTCAAAGTCGAATTTCGCTACCTCGTCCCAGCGCTCGGGATCGAAGGTCTCCGAGACGGTGTCCATACCGTCCCGTCGAACCGCGCCGCGCTAAAGGCTTCCCTCGTCGTCGATGTCGTCGCCTTCCTCGGTAGGAGCCACGGACGGTTCGGCGTCGAGCACCGGCAGGATCGTCGTGTCGGGGGAATCAACGGGACTATCGGGACCGGTGAGCCACGCCGTGAGATAGACGAGGCAGGCGGCGACGACGGCGATGGGGAGTTGGAACGAGATGGCACCGTAGACGACCGTCACGGCCATCGTCGCGCGGACGAGCGTGCGCCGATCGGTCCCGCCGTAGTAGACGATGGCGGCGAGCGACAGCGCCGCGATCAGGACGCCGACGCCGAGGAGGACTTCTTGGACGATGAGCATACTGTACACGAGCGCGAGGACGCCGAGGAGGACGACGCCACCCGCGGCGATACGGTGTGTGGAGGGCATCGGTCAGTAGTGGTTCGCCCGGAGGAAAACCGTTCGGGTCGGGTGGCGTGTGGCCCGCGGGAGCGCCGCGTCGCCCCTCAATCGCGTCGGTCGAGGATCCGCTCGATGATTGCGCCCGTCGAGAGCAGTTCGTCGTCGTACGCGCGCTCGCGCCCCGACGCGCGGCGAACGGCACAGTCGAGGCCGCGCTCGGCCAGTTGCGCCTCGATGGCCTCGACGTCGTGGTGTTGGTCGTAGCCGAGCGCGATCACGGACGGCTCGAGCTCCTCGATCGGCGCGAAGATATCGTCAGGATGGCCGACGCGCGCCGCATCGACGGGGTTGAGCGCGGCCACCATGTCGCGACGCTGGCGATTCGGGAGGATCGGTTCGTCCTTGTGGGTCACGTTCGTCCGACGGGCGACGATGACGTGGAGTTCGTCGCCCATCGCCCTCGCCTCGCGGAGATAGTGGACGTGGCCTGGGTGGAGGAGGTCGAAAGTGCCCTGCGCGACGACGCGCTCGGTCATCGACGCCCCTCCTCTTCGAGTTCGGCGTCGATGTCGGCCTGCGTGAAGTCGAAGAAGTCCTCGGGATCGGGGAGCGTCACGTCGTAGACGTCGAGCGTCGTCGGTTCGCCCTCGCGGTCGAACGCGCGCCAGCAGTCGCGTTCGTAGGGCGCGCCGAGGATGATGTGGACGTTCCCCTTCGTGAACATCTGTCTGTCCTGGTCGCTCGGCCGGAGGACGCCGTTCGGGTGGGAGTGGATCGTCCCGACCGTGTGGCTGTCGTTCGGCACGAGATCTGACTGGAGGGTCGCCTGCACGGGGCTAGAGGTCGTCTTCGGGATGAAGAGCACGTCCGTGATCAGATCACCGTCCCCACTGAGGTCGTACTCCGCGGCCGGGGTCCCCCGGAGAACGCCGAGGTACTCGTTCGGGTGGGAGTCCTCGGCCGCCTCGAGGGCGAAGTCGAGCGTCTCCCCGGCGATGCCGACCACCGGCCGCGAGCGGAACGCCATACGTCGTCGTGGTCGCCCGCGCGTGCTAAACCTTTCGAGGGCGGGACGAACCCTCTCGATCAGCGTATCGCACGACGGCGACGAGGCGTGCCGGGAGCGGCCGAAGCGTCGCTCGCGCCACGTATAAAGTCTTAAACGCGCCGGTGCCGAAATCCGACCCATGACTGACGGTTCTTCCGACGACGACGCCACGCCCGTCGTCTATCGGCTCGCCCCCGAGTGTACCGTCGAGGACATCGACGTGGGCGAGCGATACACTGCGACCGTGAACGGCGTGGTAGATTACGGCGTCTTCGTCGATCTCTCAGAGAACGTCTCCGGGTTGCTCCACGAGTCCGTCCTCCCCGCAGACGGCGACTACGCGGTCGACGACGACATCGTCGTCGAGCTCACCGAGATCCGCGAGAACGGCGACCTCGGCTTCGAGCGCTTTGAGGGCGATGACTACACGATCGAGGAGCGCGCGTTCGCTTACGAGCGGGTCGCCGCGGGCGCGCTCGCCGGCCGCGTCGGCGACACCGTCCACATCGAGGGCGAAGTCGTCCAGATCAAACAGACCGGCGGCCCGACGGTGTTCCGGATCCGCGACGAAAGCGGCACCGTCCCCTGCACCGCCTTCGAGGAGGCCGGCGTTCGCGCCTACCCCGACCTCGCTATCGACGATGTCGTCCACATCACCGGCGAAGTCGAGGAGCGTGAGGGCTCGATCCAGGTCGAGATCGGATCGCTCGAAACGCTCGACGCCGGCACGGCCGAGCACGTTCGCGAGCGACTCGACGCCTCAGCGACGGAGCGCGCGACGCCCGCGGACGTCGACCCGCTCGTCGACTGGCCGGCGATGCGCGAACTGTACCCCGACCTCCAACGGGTTGCGCGCCGTCTCCGCCGGACCGTCCTGGAGTCGCGCCCGATCCGGATGCGCCACCACGCCGACGGCGACGGGATGTGCGCGAGCGTCCCCGTCCAACTCGCCCTGGAGCGCTTCA
Source organism: Halarchaeum salinum (assembly GCF_039520965.1). Classification (NCBI taxonomy): domain Archaea; kingdom Methanobacteriati; phylum Methanobacteriota; class Halobacteria; order Halobacteriales; family Halobacteriaceae; genus Halarchaeum; species Halarchaeum salinum. The sequence goes on along the minus strand of NZ_BAAABL010000039.1, from coordinate 31,375 downwards.
TCGAGCGAACCCACGAGGACCCCGACGCCAAGCGCCACCTCCTCAAGCGCCTCCCGAGCAAAGCGCCCTACTACGAGATGGAGGACGCAACGCGCGACCTCAACTTCTCCCTCGAGGACCAGGCGCGCCACGGGCAGAAGCTCCCCCTCCTCCTCATGCTTGATAACGGCTCCACGGAGGAAGACACGCCCGCCTACGAGACGCTGAGCCACTACGACATCCCGATCCTTGTCGTCGATCACCACCATCCGGACCACGACGCCGTCGACCCGCTCGTCGACGAGCACGTCAACCCCTACCTCCACGACGAGGATTACCGGGTGACGACGGGCATGATGTGCGTCGAACTCGCGCGGATGATCGCGCCGTCGATCGCCGACGACCTCGATCACGTCCCCGCGGTCGCCGGGCTCTCGGATCGCTCGAAGGCCGAGGCGATGAGCGACTACCTCGATCTTGCGCGCGAGGCCGGCTACGACGATGCGTTCCTCCACGACGTCAGCGAGGCGCTCGACTACGAGGCCTTCTGGCTGCGCTACAACGCCGGGCGCGACCTCATCAACGACGTCCTGAACGTCGGCGGGAGCGAGGAGCGCCAGCGCGAACTCGTTCCGTGGCTCGCCGAGCGTGCGGAGCGCGACGTTGACCTCCAACTCGATTCGGCGATGCCACACGTCGAACACGAGACCGTCGAATCGGGCGCACACCTCTACCGCATCGATGTCGAGAACTACGCGCACCGCTTCACCTACCCCGCGCCGGGCAAGACGACGGGCGAGATCCACGACCGAAAAGTCGAGGAGACGGGCGAGCCCGTCATCACCATCGGCTACGGCCCCGACTTCGCCGTCCTCCGCTCCGACGGCGTCCGCATGGACATCCCGCAGATGGTCACCGAACTCAACGCCGAGTTCCCCGGTGCCGGCGTCAGTGGGGGCGGCCACCTCGTCGTCGGCTCCATCCGCTTCGTTAACGGGATGCGCGAGGAGGTCCTCGACGCCCTCGTCTCGAAGATGGCCGACGCCGAAATTGACGAAGAGCTGCATAGCAGCACGCTGACGCGCTGAGCGACAAGGGCGAGAGGGCGCGGCCGGCTCATTCCCACTCCTCGCCGCACCACCCGAGCTGCTCCGTCTCGGCGCTCACGAACGCGATTTCTCGCCGGAGGTACCAACACGCACCAGCGACGCCACAAAGCGCCACGACCAGCAGGGCGAGCGGGAGCGTCCAGACGCCGCCGCGCCAGTCCGCACGGAAGAGCCGCGCGTAGTAGCGCCCGACGGCCGGATCGGCGACGACGAGATCGGTCTCGCGGTTGGCGGTCACGGCGTTCGCGTTCCAGTTGACGCTGCCCACCAGTACGCGCTCGCCGTCCGCGATCGCGCCCTTCACATGCAGGTGCCCGTAGCGCCCGCGGGGGTCGGCGAGTTTCGCCCGGAGATCGAGGCCATCGCGTCGCGCCCGATCGTTCAGCCGCGCGGCGAGAGCGGCGTTCTCCTCGCGGGCGTACCACGCACCACTCAGGAGGACGCGGACGCGAACGCCGCGCTCGGCGGCTGCGAGCGTTTCGTTCCAGAGGACGGTGTCGGTGCTGAAGTCCATCTGCTCGACGGCGAGCGTGTCGGTGGCGTTCCGGACGAACCCGACGAGCGCGCGCTGGGCGTTCTCCGGTGAGACGACGAGGGAGACGTGATCGGCGGTGACATCGAGCGGCGCGAACGCCATTGGATACGTCGCTGTCGCGGGGTTCGGCGGCTGAAACGTCGCGTTCGCCCGATAGGCCATCCACGTGACGCCGTCGATCCAGCCGGTATCGGCGCGGTGAACCGCGGCGAGGTCGTCGGCGAGCGTCGCATCGCGGACGACCGCGCCCCACCCGCGGGTCGCGTGGCCACCGACGCCGCTCGGGTCCCAGTTCTCCGAGGTGACGAGCACCGCATCGTCGACGACGGCGTACTTCGCGTGGTGGAACGGGTAGCGCGCGTGCGGGCCGTCGAGGACCGTGACCGTAACGTTCGGCGTCGCGGCGAGCGTATCGAGGAGAGTGGCCTCGCGTGCGGAGACACCGCCGACAGGGCCGCCCTCGACGAGAATGCTGACGCGAACCCCGTGTCCGGCGGCGTCGCGGAGGGACGCGGCGACGCGTGCGGACGTGAACGTGTAGCCGCCGAGGAGGACGCGATGCTCCGCGTTCGCGAGCGTGTCCGTAACGGCCGCGGGTGCATCGGGGAGCGCGAACACGGTCGTCGGCGCGTCCGCCACCGATCGCACGGGGAACGCCGTCCGGCCGGGCGAGCGCCACGTTCCACGCTCGAACACCTCGCCTTCCGGGGCATCCTCGTAACTCGCGGCGTCGACGACCTGGCCATCGCAAACGAGGACGAGTCGCTCACCGGCGTTGGCGAGCGACGGGAGCGGGCTCTCGATCACACGGCCATCCACGAGCTCGCGAGTGCGGTTCGGCACGGTGCTGAGCGTCACGCGGCCGTGTGCCGTGGCGTCAGGGAGGCTGACGCTCGCTTCGTCGTCGGCGAGCGCACATCGACCGAGCGGCGTCTCATCGGGGAAGACGACCGTGACGAACTCGCCAAGGTCGTCTTGGAGCGTGGGGTTCGGATAGAGCGCGACGACGTGCGGTGTCCCAGTCGCCGTCTCAGCTTCGAGCGTATCGCTCGCATTCGTCCCTGCGACGGTGCCGAGCGACCAGCCGACGAGCAGGAGCGTACAGGCGATCCGCACGGCGAGGTGCGTCCGTGGCGTCACGTTCCGGTGTGGGCCCGCCATCGCGGAAGAACCCGCGCCCGCCCGCGGGTCGGCACGTTTTAGCGACCGGCGTCCGGAGGGCGGCGTATGGTCGCGTTCACGCTAATCGAGAGCGTTCGCATGGCCGGCTACGCGCTCGCGACGCTCGGCATGCTGCTCGTCTTCCTCGAGTTCTTCCAACAGCCGAGCTACGTGAGTTACGATCCGGAGTTCGAGAACTACAACGTCGACATCTCGCCCCAAGCGGTCCGCGAGCACACATGGATCGGCCGTCTCGGCGCGCTCTTCGCCGCGGCCGGCTTCGCCGTCGAGTTCCTCGCCTTCTTCCTCTAGTCGAGCGCCGCCGCGTTCCTCGCCTTCTTCCTCTAGTCGAGCGCCGCCGCGTTCCTCGCCTTCTTCCTCTAGTCGAGCGCCGCCGCGGCCTTCTCCGCCTCGGACTGCACGAGGAACGAGCGCGTTCCCGTCTGTTCGGCCGCCGTTTCGAGCGCGCGGGCGGTGCCGATCTGATAGAGCGCCCACGCGGCGCTCGCGCGCACGCCCTCGCTCTCGGCGTCGTCGGCGAGGACGTCGCCGAGCGGGTCGATCGCGCGCGTGTCGCCGAGGAGGCCGAGCGCGCGGGCGGCCGCACTCCGCACGTCCTCGCGCTCCGCGACAAGCCACTGGGCGACATCCTCGGTGTGCTCGGTCGCACCGAGCTCGCCAACCGCCCGCAGCGCCGTCTTCTGGAGTTCCGGGTTCGAGTCGGAGTCGATGTAGTCCGCGACGCCCTCGACGGCGTCCGGATGGCCGGTCTTCCCAAGTGCCTCGACGGCCGTAAGGTTGCGCCGCTGGGCCTTCTCCTTCAGGACCTCGATAGCCTCCGGGTTCCCCATGCGGACGAACGCCTCCAGACAGTGGTTCTGCATGTACTCCGAATCCCCGAAATGCTCCATGCAGAGCGCGACCATCTCGACGTTGTCGCGCTTCGTCCACTCCTTGATCGCCGACCACTCCGGCGGGTAGTCCTTGTGCTTCCCGAGCACGTCGTAGAACCCCTCGTACTGGAGTTTCGCGCGCGAGGAGAGGTCGGCGAACGCCTGCGAATCGTCGATCCCGGATTGGAGGTCGTCCGCGAGGTCGAGGAGCGCCGCGATGGTCCCCTCGTCCTCGTCGGCGTCGAGCGCCGCGTCCTCCACGGCCTGGATCGTCGCGTCGAGCGCGGCGACGTCGTCCCCGCCGAGGTCGGCGTCGAGTTCCGACGCGACATCCGCGACGAACGTTCCAATCGCGTCCGCGACCTGTTCGTCGCCCGTCTCCGTCCAGCGCGTGCTCTCGACGGTCGACGTCGCTGTCTCGATCTCGTTCACGACATCCGCGGCATACGGGCCGCGCTGCTCTTCGAGTTCATCCTGGAGGTCCTGCAGCTCGTTCGTCAGTTCCTCCTCGAAGTCGAGAAGCTCCTCGACGTCCTCGTCCTCATCGAGTTCCTCCTCGTCCGGCTGAAACTCCTCGGGATCGGTGAAATCGGCGGCCTCGATGTCGGCCTCGATCCCCTCAAGCGTCGCCTCCATGTCGTCGAGGTCGGCCTCCGTTTCGGCGGCCTCGAGGGCGTCCTCGGCCTCGGCGAGCCGGTCGAGAAGGGCTTCGTAGCGCTCTCGTTCCGCCGGGCGAGGCTCCTCGTCTTCGGCGGACAGTTCGTCCGCGTCGGGTTCCTCGGCCGGCGCGCTCTCGGACTCGTCGGGGGCCGGCTCGTCCGCGGCGTCCGCCGGCTCGTCGTCCCCGTCACTCATGGTTCGACGTTCCGCCAGCGCGCCTATCAGCGTTTCCCTTCGCCAGCCCGGTAGAACTGCGGCCCGAGGACGCAGTACGCGAGCGCGAACGCGAGGAGCGCGCGCGGGAAGAGCCGGCCGAGGACACTCGGAACGAGGACGGCGAACGTCTGTACCACGCCCATCACGAGCGCGTCACGCACGCGGAGGTCGGGATACGGGAGGCGTGTCACCATCGCCACGGTGAGCACCGCGCCGAAGCCGACGATCACGGCCGGTGCATGCACGCCCGCGAGCACCGTCGCCGCGAGGAGCGTTCCCGCGAGCGTCGACGGGACGCCCTCGGTGTGCCCGTCGCCGACATCGTCGGCGGTGTAGATGCCGAGACGGACGACCGCCGCCGCGACGAAACACGCGCCGACGGCGACGGCAACGAAGAACAGCGGGCCGCGCCACGCGGCGTGTGCGCTCGCGACGACGAGCGCGGCGGGTGCGACGCCGAACGAGGCGACGTCGGCGAGCGAGTCGAGGTACGGGCCAACGGTTGATCCGCCATAGCGTCGTGCCAGAATGCCATCGACGGCATCAACCATCGCGGCGAGGAGGAGGACGCGTGCAGCGAGGAGCGGTGAGATGGCCGCCGCGACAACCGCGCAGAAGCCGAGTGCCGCGTTCGCCACCGTTGCGACGTCCGCGACGCCGAGTCGGCCCGCGAAACGCGGACGAAGCACGCCCGGCCGTACGCGGCGGTCGTCGTCGGACGGAGGCATATCCCACGCGACGATCAGCGTATCCTTACGTGTTTATATCCGAATGGCGGGGACGGTCCCGGGACCGGGAGACGACGTCGACACGGTCGGCGGCGCGCGTTCGACAGCGCGGCCGCTATCGGACCGTCGCGTGCCGAAAGAAAGGTGGATGAGTCGTTACTCGTCGTTGGTGTCCACGGCGGAGGTCTCCTCCTCCTCGTAGACCTCCTCGGGGTGGGCTTCCAGCGTCGCCTTCTCCACCTCGACCCGGCGGAGCGGGTAGATGGTGTTGGCCTCGCTGTAGATCGCACTGGAGAGACGTCCCTCGAGAACGGAGTCGATGAGCCCCTCGAAGGTGCGCTCCTCGGCGGCCTCTTCGACGAGCTCGATCATGAGGCGGCGGATAGCCTTCTGCTGGCTGTCGTCCGCGCTCTTCGTCGTGTACGCGACCGGCTGGAGGCGCACGCGGTAGTCGTCCGTCGTCTCGACGGTGATGACCGAGGCGATCTTCGAGGAGCCGCGACGAACGAGGCTCCGCTGATAGTCGCGCGTGAGCTCGGACTGGACGAACTCGGTGTACGCCGAGTCGCTGCCGACGTCCGCCACCTGGAAGGTGAGCTTGAGGTCGTTCTCACCGCCCGACTCGCCCGTGACGTCGCCGAGGGTGGCTTCGATGGTGCGATCGAGCACCTTCTCCGGTTCGTCCGCGAGGGTCTCGCCGAGCTCCGCCCGGTCGAACTGCTCGGGGGCGATCACGGTGTACCATCGCTTCTGCTGGTTCTGCTTGGATACTGAACGTTCGCTCATATGTTGTGTGTCATGTGTCGGTTTGCGTGCTGTGCAACCTCGTTCGCCACCGTGACGTTCACCACGTAGTCGTCCGTCGTCGCGCGCAGGCCGCTGGTGTCCTCACGTTCGATCGTTGTGACGACCGTGTCGTCATCGACACGCGTCGTCATCGACTCGGTGTTGTCCGGGCGGACCGCATTCGCGATCAGCTCGGCGTCGTCGTGCGCGGTACGAACCGTCGCACTACGGCCGGCGTCGCTCACGAGAGAACCTCCCGAACGCCGTCGAGGACGATGTCCGCGTCCGTCTCGGGCGTACGCGCGTGCGCCTCTGTGCCGGCGACGGCATCCGCGCCGACCGCCGTGGCAAGCGTCTCGCGCGCGTCCGGTCCGTCCGGTGTCGTCGCGAGCGCCGCGCCGTCGATTCCGACGACGAGCGCCGCGGGGTCCTCGGTGAGCGTGTCGCGCACGAGTCGCGCGAGCGGCCACGCGGGCGCGTCAACGTCGCAGACGACGAGCCCACTGTATCGCGACGGGTCCGCCGTCCGGAGCGCCGCGTGCGTCGCGCTCGCGTGCTCGCGCCACGCGTCGAGCGCCATCGGCCGATCCGCGACGCCGATCGCGAGTGCCGACGCGAGCCCCGGGGCGGCGACCGCGAGACAGTCAAGGACGTCCGCATAGCCCTCCACCGTCTCGAACGGCGCGTCCGGAGTGACGTGTGGCCGGAGGACGTCGGCGAGCGCCTCGACGGCGCGCGGCGCAGCGCCCTCGGTTGCGTCGAGTGCGACCCGCGACGCCAGTCGACGCCGCGCGTCGTCGTCGAGTTCCGCCGGGAGAGCGAGCTCCGCGAGCAACGCGCCCGCCTGGCGGTCGTCGCCCGACCAGTCGGCGTGCAGCCGCGTTGCGTGCGCGAGCCCATCCGAGAGATCCGCGACCGGTAACCCGACACCCGGCCGGCGCTCGAACGCGTCAGCGAGGTCGCCCATCGGAGCATCACCGGCCGCACAGACGCCCGCGAGCGCAAGCGCCCGATCCGGCTCGTGGAACTCGCTCGCTGTCTCGAACGCCGTTCTCGAGAGCGGATCGCCCCCGAGCGTCGCGTCCGCGACCGTGTCGTCGAATCCGACCGCGAGCGTCGTATCGTCGTCCTCGCCGGCGAGCAGCCGATCGCTCGCCGCGCCACGCGTCGCCGCGACGCTCAGCTGATACGGCGTCCGGGTCGCCGCACAGGCCCGCGCAAGCAGGCCCGCGGCGGCGAGCGCGTCGCCATCCGGTCGTGCAACTACGCGGACGAACGCCGCCTCGCGGCAGCGCTCGGCCAGCAGTGTCGCGTCACCGGACGACTCTGGACGGCCCGTGGTGGACATCGGGGTTACTCTTCGAGGAGTTCGACGGCGACCTCGTACGAGTACGTGAAGTCCTCGTCGAGCTCGTCACCGCGGTAGTAGTCCGCGAGCCGGCGGATCTTCGACTCCGTGTTCTGGAGCGCGCGCCGGTTCTGGTGGTCCTGTCCGTTCTGTTCGACGTGCCCGCGAAGGCGGATCGCCTTCTCGAGGAGGTTGCGGAAGTCCTCGGGAAGCTCGGGTTCGGCGTCGTTCTCCTCGAGGATCTCGGTGACCTTCTTGTCCGCCGCGAGCTTCACGTCCGGGACCGGCGTCCCCTGAACGCCCTCGTCGCGTAGCTGCATGCCGATCTGGCTGGGGTCGTACCCTTCCTCGGCCAGTTCGACGACGCGCTCTTCGATGGCGTCGGCGTCCACGTCGCTCCACTCCGGAGGTTCGTCTGCCGCCGGCTTGTCCGAACCGGACGAGCCGCGACGGCGGGTGTGCATTCGTGCCATAGTGTGAATTGGAACGACACGAACCGCTGTGCGGCGCTGGGCGCAATTGACGCCCGAGCACTGCCACACTCCCAAGCCGCCCAATTGGACGGCGCGTCGGATATGCGGCCGTGCAGTTCCCTACGACATCGTCGGTGTCTCGGACGCTAAAGGGTTTCCACTTCCGTCGAGGGCGGATCGAAGGGTTCAATTACGTCCCCCGGATACGGAAGGATGCGTTCGAGGGCTCGTAGATCAGTGGTAGATCACTCCCTTGGCATGGGAGAGGCCCCGGGTTCGAATCCCGGCGAGTCCATACTATTTTATTTGACATTTCTGCCCCGTCGTTCTGATTCCTTTATTTCCCCGTATATCAGCTGTTGAGCGGCTTTCTCTCCCTTTCACCGCTACTATACTCTCCGATATCCCATGAATTCTGATATTATACAGTAGTATTATTGACCTGATCGCCGGGTTTTGAAGTAGAACCATAGTGGGAGAGCGGTACAAGTACCGAACGTGGCTACAGCACGTCTACGTTGATCTCGACTGGACGCAAACTCGAATTGCGGAGGAATGCGGTGTTTCTGCGCGGACGGTCGGCAATTGGATCGATAAGCTCGGCGTCGTGAAGAACCGCCACGATCCGGCGTGACATCCTCCCCGCCGTGAACGGCGGGGCTTCCCGCACGGTGGGAATGCCAGTCAGTCGCCGTCACCAGAACCAGAGGTTCTGGTTGGCTCACGAGACTGCGTCTCGTGAACGCTGGCAGAGGGTTTCGACTCTTGGAACGTTGTGAGTGTCATCTGCGAGGGTGTCTCGCTCTGCTCACACTGAGTCGTGGCGGTGTCACAACCGCTCCCGTCCTGTGGCGAGTCATCGTCTGCCTGTTTCCACGGCAGGCTCTCTCCCCACGGGTCTACGCGACGTGCGATATTCGCACTCGCGTTAATATCCGCTTGAAACGTCGATACGTGGCACTCAGGGTTCTTGCACTTGAACTCGGCTTGTCGGGGGCGATACCCGATGTGCTTGCACGAGTGACACGTCTTCGAGGTGTACTGCGGGTGGACGTACCGCACCGGAATCCCGGCGTCCTTCGCTTTGTCCTCGATTCGACCTTGCAACCGAGCGAACGCCCACGAGTGTAGGCGTCGGTTCATGTACTTCCCGTAATCCAGCGACTCGCGGATGTACGCCAAGTCCTCCATCACGATGACGGGGTTCTCGAACTGTCGGGCGTATTCCACGGACTCACGAGACGCCTGCTCGATGATGTCCGTGAGTCGGTTCTGGTAGTACGAGAAGCGTTCTTCGACGCGCCACTCCGACGCATCGCGCTCTTGCAGCCGCTTGAGCGTCGTGAACATCTCCTTTCGGAGTCGCTTGGCTTCCTTCCCGTTGATGAGCAACGGGTTCGTCGGGGTGTCGTACTGGAGGGCACAGCCCGTGACCAGCATCGACTCACCAATATCGAAGCCAACCCGAGTCGGGTTCTCGGGCATCTCGGTCGTGTCTTCGACCTCGTACGCAACGGTAACGTGGAGCGTCCACGTCTTCCGGTGTTTCTGTAAGCGCAGTTCGCCCACGTTGGTACTCGACTCATCGTCGAGCAGGTCGTCCCACAGCTCCTCCTGTTCAGGATTCAGTCGAAGTGGAATCCAGAAGTTGGTTCCGCGACCGGGTTGTGGAACGTTCCAGCAGATTTCGTATTCACGCGATGAGTCACGGTCGAACTTCCCGGCCCGATTCACGAATTGGAGGGGGTGTTCGTCGTCCAACTCGTTGGCGTTGTACGTGTTGTGGAGTTTCGGGACGTAGGATTTGAGGGCGTCTTTCGCTTGGTACGGTAGGTTGTACGGTGTCACCACGTCGTTCGTGGCACCCATCGTCGTACAGTCTTGCTCGAAGGCGTTGTTGAGTGCGTCTCGGTATTCAGACAGCGTTTGCTGGAGGCGTTGCTCTTTGCACCGCGTGGGTGGTGCGAGCGTGGCTTCCAGCGTCTTATTCGCCGTCTGAGTCGTTGACATCGTAGCCTTCGGATTCGAGTGCTTTGCGGAGGAGTTCGGGGTACGCTCGTGAGTGGCGTATCCCGTGGTCGCGGGCGTACTCCTTCACGGCTTCGTGAAGTTGCCCGTCTCGCTCCATATCGAAGTCGGCCCTCATTCACCTAAGCGTAAGTTCCTACGTAAGTTAGAGGTGACGGTCGGCATTCAGGCCAAGTACCAGAGCGTGGTTAGTGTGGGCGTTGTCGGATTCCCTCCCGGCCTGAAGGCCGGGATTCCCTCCTTGTAGGAAGATGGCTGACCGACAAATACGTTAAAGAACACCTTTCACAGCGGCAGATCGGCAAGCTTTGCGACACGGGAAGTTCCACAATAGGGGATCAGCTACGGAAGCACGGGATCGAACGGGAGCGGAAATACCGGGATCGGACGTGGTTGCGGGAGAAGTACGAGCGTGAGGAGCTGACGATCCACGAGATCGCGGACACCGTCGACGTCGGGGACTACGCGATCCGCTACTGGCTCGTGAAAAACGGTATTGAGCGTCGCGGCACCGTGTTCCCGGTCGGGGATCACCCCGTCGACTACGACCAGACACGCCTCGCAAAGTGGGCCGAGCAGGTGAAGGAGCGCGACGGCCACGCGTGCGTCGCGTGTTCGAGCACGGAGCGCCTGCACGCCCACCACGTCGTGCCGAAGTACGAGGACCGAAGCGAGGAGATGCTGTACGGGCTCGACAACGGCGAGACGCTCTATCGGGCCTGCCACGCGAAGCGACACCGCGAGCGCGGTGACGAGTCGATTGCGAGGCTGCTCAGGCACACGCCGCACTGACGACCCTCGAAGGGGGGAGTCGCTCTAGTACCCGAGCAGTTCGTCGAGGTCGATCGACTCGTCGCCGTCGGGGACGAGCACGTCGGCGGTGCTGCCGGTCGCGTCTACCTCGCGCTCGAAGTCGTCGGTATCCTGCTCGATGGGCGGGAAGGTGTCGTAGTGGATGGGGACTGCGTAGTCGGCGTCGAGCCAGTCGACGGCGACGGCGGCCTGCCACGGCCCCATCGTGAAGTGGTCGCCGATGGGGACGGCGACGACGTCGGGCTCCAGATACGGTGCGATGACGTCGCGCATCTCCGTGTGGAGGCTCGTGTCGCCGGCGTGGTAGAAGGCCTGACTCTCGCTATCGGCGACCTGCGTGGGCTTCGTGTCGCTGACGACGTAGCCGGCGGGCATCCCGCCGGTCGCGCCGTAGTCGGTGTCGAGGCCGTTGGAGTGGTCCGCTCGGACCATCGTCACGTAGGCTTCTTCGGTCTCGAAGGTGCCGCCGAGGTTCATGCCGGTGCCGTCCTCGATGCCGTACTCGTCGGTCAGATAGCTGATGATCTCGGGCGTCGCGACGAAGTGCGCCCCGCGGAAGCGATCGGCGTCCGCGATGTGGTCGGCGTGGCCGTGCGTGATCAGCACGTAGTCGGGGTCGAGCTCCTCGGGATCCGTCTCCGTCTTCGGGTTGTCGAAGAACGGGTCGATGAGGAGGGACTCGTCACCGATCTCGACGCCGAACGTGGAGTGGCCGTACCAAGTGATCTCCATAACGGGTTGAGTTACTCGTGGAGACGTCATAAAGCCTGTCGGCCGGGTGGATTCCGCCGACTCCGCCGAGATCGCGGGGCGGCCGCGGACCTCGTGGCCGCGACCCGAACCGTTAGGAAGTGTCCACGTCGATACGTCGGTATGGACGAACGCACCCTCGGTTCGACGGGGTTCGACGTGACGCCGATCAGCCTTGGGACGTGGGAGATCGGCAGCGACTGGGGCGAGGTCGACGAGGCTGAGGCCCGCGACGCGCTGCACGCCGCGCTCGATGAAGGAATTACCTTCCTCGACACCGCGGACGTCTACGGCGACGGCCGCTCGGAGCGCCTCATCGCGGACGTACTCGCGGAGCGCGAGGAGGAGCCGACGGTCGCGACAAAAGCCGGCCGACGGCTCGACCCGCACGTCGCCGCCGACTACGACGAGGCCCACCTACGGGCGTTCGTCGAGCGCTCGCGCGAGACCCTCGACGTCGACACGGTCGACCTCCTCCAGTTGCACTGCCCGCCGACGGACGCCTACTACCAGCCCGAGACGTTCGCCGCACTCGAGACGCTGCGGGACGACGGCCTGCTCGCCCACTACGGCGTCTCCGTGGAGCGCGTCGAGGAGGCGCTGAAGGCGATCGAGTACGACGGCGTCGAGACGGTGCAGATCATCTTCAACCCGTTCCGCCAGCGCCCCGCGGAACGGCTCTTCGAGCGCGCCACCGAGGAGAACGTCGGCATCATCGTCCGCGTCCCGCTCGCCTCCGGCTTGCTGACCGGTGCGGTGGACGCCTCGACGGAGTTCGACGCGGACGACCACCGAAACTTCAACGTCGAGGGCGAGGCGTTTGATGTCGGCGAGACGTTCGCGGGTGTCCCGCAGGACGTCGGCGCGCACGCCGCGGACGAACTCGCCGCGTACGCGCCGGCGGACGTGACGCTCGCGCAGTTCACCCTCCGGTGGATCCTCGATCACGACGCCGTCTCGACGGTGATTCCGGGGAGCACCTCGCCGGCGCACATCGCGGAGAACGTCGAGGCCGCCGACCTCGCGCCGCTCAGCCACCGCCAGCACGGCGCGGCGCGCGACGTCTACGAGGCGTACGTGAAGGAGTACGTCCACCAGCGCTGGTGACGTCGAACCCAAACGCTTACTCCCCACCCGGCGAATCGCCCACGCATGCGACACGTTCGCTTCCGTGACGAGGCCGGCGCAATTCGAGAGGGCGAGTATCACGACGACGGGACCGTCTCTTTCGGCGGCCGGACGCACGCCGTCGACGACGTCGAGGTCCTCGCGCCCTGCGAGCCCACGAAGATCGTCTGCGTCGGGCGCAACTACGCGAAACACGCCGCGGAGCGAAACGAGGACGTTCCGGACCGCCCGCTGCTCTTCTTGAAGCCGCCAAACGCCGTCGCGGGCCACGGCGACACCGTGACGCTCCCACGCGAGCGCGAGAACATCGAACACGAGATCGAGTTCGCGGTCGTGATCGGCGAACAGTGCCGGAACGTCGCGGCGGAAGACGCGGACGACGTCGTCGCGGGCTACACGATCGCGGACGACGTCTCGAATCGCGACGATCAGTCGCGCGAGCAGAACTGGGTGCGCGGGAAGGCCTTCGACGGCGCGTGTCCGCTCGGGCCGGTGCTCGCCGATCCCGAGCACGTCGACCCGGACGACGCGGCACTCGAGCTGCGCGTGAATGGCGAGGTTCGCCAGTCCTCGAACACCGAGCACTTCATCTTCGACGTGCCGACGCTGATCGCAGAGATCACGCGCTACATGACGCTCGAAGAAGGCGACGTGATCCTCACGGGCACGCCGGAGGGCGTCGGGCCGCTGGAGGCCGGCGACCACGTCGAGGCCGAGATCGAGGGGGTTGGCACCCTCGAGCACGACGTCCGGCGGGACTGAGACCGATCAGGCCCCGAGAACGCCGAGCCCGGAGACCGGGACGCCGACGGCCCCGAGGACGAAGACGACGATGGCGGTGGCGACCCACGCGACGAGTGCGATGAGGATCGCGTTCACCCACCCGCCGCGGTAGCGCCAGTTGATGACGGCGACGTACGCGACGAGGGCGAGGAGACTCCCGATCACGGGCACCCACGAGAGTACCGCCCACGCGAGCGCGCCGACGAGGGCGGTGATCACGGCGTGCGAGTAGTCCTCGACGCCGGTGATGACGCGCGCGCCGACGTAGATGCCGAGGCCGCCGACGAGGAGGCTAATCACGAACAGGAGTAGTGAACCGATCGCACTTGCCATACAGATGACGACGGCGGCGGAGCGGAAAAAGCGCGGGGGCCGATAGCGAGAGTCCGGAGCGGCTTCAGAGCCCGGCGGCGAGCGCGCCGGCGTCGACGAGGAGGAGGAGCGCGACGACGCTCGCGGCGCGCAGGCGCGTCGACGCGTCGCGGGCGGGACTCCGGACCTTATCGACGGCGATCCCGTCGCGGATCGTCGAGGCCCCCATCTCGGTCAGCGTGGCGAGCGCGAGCCAGAGCACGACCATCGCGGCGACGAGGTAGCCGCTGGTGCTCGACCAGTAGGCCGTGGTCGTCGCGACGCCCATCGGGCTGGCCATGAAGCCGCCGGTGAGGAGCTGAACGATCGCGCTGACACGCGAAATGGTGGTGAGTTTGCCCGTGGTCGATTCGAGCGCGCTGGCCGAGAGGTCGCCGTCGCGTCCGAGCGGGAGGACGGCATACGCGAAGTAGCAGACGCTCCCGGTCCACAGCGCGGCGAAGACGAAGTGGATCACGAACGCCGCGGAGAGTGCTGTCGCCATGCTCGTGCATGCAAGCGGGCACCCCTAAGGCGTAGCGGTCGCGCGACGATGGCGACGCGCGACGTGCTCACCGTCGTCCACGACGGGTGCGGCAACAACGGCCAAGTCGGTGCCCGCCGTCCACCCGGTCATGTCCAGCGTCGTCCTCGACGACGATCCGAAGCTCGATCCACAGGTGTTCCGCGAGACCCTCGGTACGTCCGTCACCGTCGCACCGATCGACACGACCGAGTCGTTCCGTGCGGCCGTCCGCGAACACGGGGCGCGCGCCGCGGTAGCCACGGGCGGCGTCGACGTGACCCGCGACCTCCTCGCCGGCCTCAACAGCCTCGCCGTCTACGGACAGGCCTCGATCGGCCTCGACAACGTGGACCTCGACGTCGCGGCCGACCTCGGCATCACGGTCACGCACGCCCCCGGCTACTGCGTGGACGAAGTGGCGACGCACACGCTCGCCCTCTTTCTCGCGTGCGTCCGTGACGTGCCCGCTCACGATCAGCGCGTTCGCGACGGGATGTGGAGCGAGTGGGCGGGCCGGGAGCTCCACCGCCTTCGCGGCGATACCGTGGGCCTCGTCGCCTTCGGCGACATCGCGCGCGCCGTGGCCGATCGCTTACAGGGCTTCGGCCTCGATGTCGTCGCTTACGACCCGTATGTGGACGCGGAGACGATGCACGAGCACGGCGTGGCGAAGGTCGGCGTCGATGGGTTGTGCGACGCCGCCGACCATCTCTCCGTGCACGCGCCGCTCACTGACGCGACGCGCGGGCTCGTCGACGACGCGTGGCTCGACGCGCTCCCCGTACGCGGCGTCGTCGTGAACACCGGTCGCGGGGGCGTCGTCGACGAGGACGCCCTCCGCGCGGCGCTCGATGACGGCGCGATCGCGGCCGCGGGACTCGACGTTTTCGAGACGGAGCCACCCGTAGGCTCGCCGCTCCGCGGACGCGACGACGTGGTGACGACGCCCCACATGGGGTGGTACTCCGCCGAGGCGCGCGCGGAAGCGAACGAGACGGTCGCACACGACGTCGCCCGTGTCCTGGCTGGCGAGGAGCCCGCGCACGCGGTCGGCCCGGCCGAGTGGTAGGTGGCTTGCATCGGCCGGTTTAAGTCTCGGCGGCGGTTCTCTCGGGATATGCGACCACGGGACCTCTCGGATCACGTCGAGTACCGCGCGGGGCGCGGCATCGAGGAAGTCGCCCGCGAACTCGGCCGCGACCCCGAGGAGTTCGTCAAGCTCGCGTCGAACGAAAACATGTTCGGGCCGAGCCCCGCGGCCGTCGACGCCATCGAGGCCAGCGCCGACGAGGTGCACCACTACCCGACGGCCGACCACCAGGATCTCACGGCCGCGCTCGCCGAGCGCTGGGACGTGACGAGCGAGCAGGTGTGGCTCGCCAACGGCGGCGACGGCGCGCTCGACTACCTTTCGCGGGCCGCCCTCGAACCCGGCGACGCGGTGCTCGTCCCCGCACCCGGCTTCGCCTACTACGGGATGAGCGCGCGCTTCCACCACGGCGACGTGAACGAGTACGACGTGACGACCGACGACGGCTTCGAGCTCACCGCCGACGCCGTCCTCGACGCCTACGACGGCGAGCGGATCGTCCACCTCACGAGCCCGCACAACCCCAGCGGCGCGCGCTTCACGATCGATGCGATCGAAGAAATTGCCGAGGAAACGAAGGAGGAGACGCTCGTCGTCGTCGACGAGGCGTATGGCGAGTTTGACGACGCACCGAGCGCGCTCGAACTCGTCCGCGAGCGTGACGATATAGCCGTCCTCCGCACGTTCTCGAAGGCGTATGGCCTCGCGGGCCTCCGGCTCGGCTATGCGCTCGTCCCCGAGGCGTGGGCGGACGCCTACGCGCGCGTGAACACGCCGTTCGCGGCGAGTTTCGTCGCGTGCCGTGCTGGTCTCGCCGCGCTCGAAGACGACGAACACGTCGAGCAGACGGTCGAGGCGGCGCGCTGGAGCCGCGACTACATGGCCGAGCACGTCGATGCGCCGACGTACGAGAGCCACGCGAACTTCCTGCTCGTCGAGGTGGGCGACGCGAGCGCCGTCGCGGAGACGCTCCAGGAGCGCGGTGTCATCGTCCGTGACTGTTCGAGCTTCGGGCTCCCCGAATGTATCCGGATCACCTGCGGCACCGAGGACGAGACGAAACGCGTCGTCGACGAACTCAACGAGGTGCTCGCATGAGGGTTGTCGTCACCGGCACGCCGGGCACGGGCAAAACCACCGCGACGGAACAGCTCGACACCGACCTCGACGTCGTCCACCTGAACGACGTGATCCGCGAGGAGGGCTTCTACACGGAGCGCGACGAGGAACGCGACAGTCTCGTCGCCGACATCGACGCGCTCATCGCGGAGTACGCGGAGGCCGACGACGTGCTCGTCGAGAGCCACCTCGCCCACCACCTCGACGACGTCGATCGCGTGATCGTCCTCCGCTGTGCGCCCGACGTCCTCGAAGAACGGCTCCGTGAGCGCGGAGAGGCCGAGGCGAAAGCCAACGAAAACGCGGAATCCGAGGCCCTCGACGTGATCCTCGGTGAGGCCGTCCGCAAACACGGCGAGGAGCGCGTTTACGAGATCGACACGACGGAGCGGTCGCCCGACGCCGTCGCGGCGGAGATCGGTGCCGTCATCGACGGCGAGCGTGAGCCGAGCGCGGGCGAGGTGGACTTCACGGAGTACCTCCTGTGACGCTCGATCGGCTCCGCCCGCTCGCGTCCCGCCTGCTCCGGCCGTTCGTCGCTCTCTCGGTGCGCCTCGGGCTCACGCCGGACGCGATCAGCGTCCTCGCGTTCCTCCTCGCGATCGCGGCCGCGGGCACGTTCTACGTCGGGAGCGCCGCGGGGTACGTCGTGGGCGCGGTCCTCGTCTTCCTGAACGGCTGGCTCGACCTCCTCGACGGCGCGGTGGCGCGCGAAACTGGTGTCGACTCGGAGGGCGGCGACCTCCTCGATCACGTCCTCGATCGCTATGCGGACGTCGTCATCCTCGCTGGCCTCGCTGCGGGCGTCGGATCATGGCTGCTCGGCTTCGCCGCTGTGACCGGCGTCCTCCTCACCTCCTACCTCGGGACGCAGATCCAGGCCGTCGGGCTCGGCCGGCAGTACGGCGGGTTGCTCGGGCGCGCGGACCGCCTCGCCCTCGTGGGTATCGTCGGCGTCCTTTCCGCAGTTATCCCCGTCGTCGGCGGCTTCAGCCTCGTCGCGTGGCTGCTGGGCTTCTTCGCCGTCGTCGGCCACCTCACCGCCTTCCAGCGCTTCTGGGGCGCGTGGAGTGATCTCCGCGACTCCTCGTAGCGCATCCACGGACCGACCTCGACTATTCTCGATCCGTGCGACCGGAGATCCGTAACGGGACCGCCGGCGTGTGCTTTATACGCGGGGCGGGGCTATATCGGATATGGTTCAGTGCGAGATGTGCGGGGCCGAAACGGCGACCCCAAAAACCATCAAAGTCGAGGGTGCCGAACTCGACGTCTGCAGTGAGTGCACCGAGTTCGGTACCGAGGTGAAGACCGAGTCGTCCTCGACGACCTCGACGAAATACTCGACGTCGTCCTCGGGTGGATCGTCGGGTTCGTCGAAGGCGAGTGGGGGGTCGTCCGGCGGCTCGAAACGCCGTCGTCGCGATATGTTCGACGAGATGCAGGAGCTCGCTTCGGACTACGACGACCGCATCCGGAACGCCCGCAACCAGGCGGGCCACAGCCAGGAGGAGCTCGCCGACGAGCTCAACGAGAAGGCAAGCCTCGTCCGCAAACTCGAACGCGGCGACATCCTCCCGAGCGACGACGTCCGAAAGAAACTGGAGAAGAACCTCGGTATCAGCCTGCTGGAGGCCACTGACGGCGACGAGGAGTGGGACAGCGGCTCCGAGGAGGGCGGGCTCACCCTCGGCGACATGGTCACGCGCAAAGACTGAGCGTTTTCTCACTTCGTAGTTCTTCATCTCTTTCCGTAAACGGTAATCCATCCGGCTCTGAAGGGACACGTATGTTCGTCCTCGTCAACCTGAAGGCGTACCCCTGTGATCCCGTTGCAGTCGCGGAGGCGGCACACGACGTCGCCGAGTCGACCGGCGCGCGGATCGCCATCGCACCGCAGGCAGCCGACCTCGCTGCTGTCGCCGACACCGGCGTCGAGACGTGGGCCCAGCACGTCAGCCCGAACGACTACGGCAGCCACACGGGCAGCACGCTCGCCGAACGAGCCGCGGCCGCAGGTGCGGAGGGAACGCTCCTCAACCACTCCGAGAACCGCATGAAGCTCGCGGACATCGACGCATCGCTTGAGGCAGCCAAGCGCGCCGGCCTCGAAACGTGCGTCTGCGGGAACAACCCCGCGCAGATCGGTGCGGTCACGGCGCTCGGCCCGGATTCGGTCGCCGTCGAACCGCCCGAGCTCATCGGTGGCGACGTCTCCGTGGCCTCGGCCGATCCCGACATCGTGACGGACGCCGTCGCGGCCGCCGAAGCGGTCGACGACGACGTCGACGTCTACTGCGGGGCCGGCATCTCTACGGGCGACGACCTCGATGCTGCGGGCGACCTCGGCGCGAGCGGCGTCCTCCTCGCCAGCGGCGTCGCGAAGGCCGACGACCCGAAGGCGGCGCTCGAAGCGCTCGTCGCCCCGCTAGCCTAAGTGTCTCGGCGTGCGAACCGCCGGAGCCCGAACGCGTAAGCCGGTCGCTCTTCTCACCTCGGATATTCATGGCCGATCGGCGTCACTACGAACTCGTCAAGTTCGTGCGGAGTCGGGCGCGGCAGAACTTCCGGACGGCCGTTCACTACACGGGCGACGACTGGGAGGTCATTTATCGTCGCGACGACCTCTCCGATGAACGATCACAGCGCCGCTCCGGCGGAATCGTCGAGCGGGTCCGAGAACGCGAGCCGCTGCGCGAGCCTGACAGCCCGTTCGGCACCTTCGAGTCGTGTGTCGAACTCTACGAGGGCGGCGTCTTCATGGTCGTCAAGGAGTCACCGACGGCAGGAGTCGTCGTCTCGCTCGAACGCGAAGCCGCGCAGAATCTCGCAGGGTTCGTCATCGCGTGCGAGCGCGTTCTCGACGAGGACGTCGACACCATCGGTCGTTAGAAGTCGCCGAGCGACGCCTGTCCGTCACCGTCAGTCGCGTCAGCCGCGTCGTCATGTGACACCGAGTTTTCGTCTGTCACGTCACTAGCGGCGGCTCTCTCGGTCTCGAACCCGCCGAGCTGCGCTTGCTCGCCGGCGGCGAAGGAGAGGTTCGACACCCGGACGCCGACCTTACGCACCCGCTCGTCCGTGAACTCCGCGAGCAACTCGGCCGCGACGTCTCGGACGAGCGCCGGGTCCTCGACCGGCCCCGGAAGCGATCGCGCGCGGGTGTGGACGTCGTACGGTGGTGTCACGACTTTCACGCCGATCGTTCGGTAGAGGGCGTCTTTTCTATCAGCGCGCTCGGCGACGGCGTCGGCGAGTGTCAGCGCCTGCTCCTGGACGCGCTCGTGGTCGTCAATCGGGCCGTCGAAGGCTGACTCGCGACTCAGGCTCTTCGGGTCGTCGCGGGGTTCGACCGGCCGATCGTCCCGGCCGAGCGCGCGCTCGTGGAGCTCGCGGCCGCGCTCGCCGAAACGATCCACGAGGGCGTACGGGTCGGCGTCAGCGAGGTCACCCGCGGTCTCGATCCCCATCTCGCGGAGCTCGCGCGCGCGGACCGGCCCGACACCGTGGATGTCCCCGACGTCGATCGGCGCGAGAAACGACTCGACTTCGTCGGGCGGAACGACGACGAGGCCGTCCGGTTTGTCGTGGTCGCTCGCGATCTTCGCGGTGCTCATGTCGGGGGCGACGCCGACGCTCGCGGGGACACCGACGTCGCGGGCGATCCGCTGTCTGACGTGGCGGGCGAACCCCGCAGCGACGTCCCACGCGGTGCGCTCGGTGACGTCGAGATACGCCTCGTCGATGCTGACCTCGCGGACGGTGTCGGCGAGGTCGTGGAGGATCACCTTCACGTCCGCGGCGACGGTCTCGTAGTAGTCGAGGTCGACCGGCCGATAATGCGCGCTCGGCCCGTCCGGGTCGTTGGCTCGTCGCGGGAGGCGCTCGAGCGCCGTCGAGATGGCTTGCGCGCTCTCGACGCCGTGTGCACGCGCTTCGTAGCTCGCGGTCGCGACCGCGCCCACGGTCTCGCCGGCCTCGTACCCCATACCGACGACGACCGGTTCGCCGCGAAGCGCGGGCTCGCGCTTTCGCTCACACGAGGCATAGAAGCAATCCATGTCGACGTGGAGGACGATGCGCTCTTCGGGGTCGGGCGCGCCGGGCAGACGACCGCCCGCAGTCATGAGTGTGCGAAAGGGATCGAGAAACGAATAGCTTCGGTTCGCGATCGGCGCGTCGAGCGGCTAGTGCTCGGTGTCGCGGCTCTGCTCGTACACGAGCCCCCAGAGGGCCTGTTCGAGCTCGTCGTCGCTGGGCTCTCCGAGCGCGTCGTACAGGTTGTTCGGGACGTCGATGGACTGCATACACGGGACATTAATCGCCGACAGTAAAAGCGTGATGTGAGTACTGAACGAGTACAAAATCAGGGAGTACGCATCGAGTTAATTTCGGATCGCGACGTCGCCCTCGACCGTCGTCCCTTCCTCGCGGCAGACTTCGAGGGCGTGTTTGGCGGCCATTCCGGCGTCCGTCGCGGTGCGGCCCGCGCCGACGCCGACCTTCAGCGACATGTCGGCCGCCTCCCGGACGTGCTCGATGACGTCCACGTACGTCTCCCGGTCGAGGTCGGGGACGAGCGCGATGACGTTGTCGCCGCCGACGAAGAACGCGAGGCCGTCGTGCTCGTCGTGGAGGGTGCGCATCAGCGCCGCGTACCCCTGCTCGATGCGGACGAACGTGGAGAAGGCGTCGAGTTCGTCCGTGTACTTGCCCGTCGCGTCGTTCACGTCGAAGTGGGCGATGTGGACGTCGTCGTCCGTGCGTTCGGCTTCGGGGATCGTATCTCCGCCGAGCACCTCGCGGCGATCGGCGTCCTGCGCGCTTCCCGCGGCTTGGAGGTGCGCGGTGGCGTCGACGAGCGCGTCCGTCGGGTTCGCGCCCGTTCCGATGCCGAGACTCACGGTGACGGGGTACCGATTCCGCAGCGACTCCTGGAGACGTCGGTGGGCCGCGCGGTCGATACCGTTCGTCACCGCGATCATGTTGTCGAAGCGCGTGAAGAAGGCGTAGCCGTCGCGCGTGCCGAGGAACTGCGAGATATCGGCGAAGAGGCGCGACTGCATCGTTTGGAGGTCCGCCTCACGGCGGGGTTCCGGCGTCACCGTCCACGGCCCGTAGTTGTCCAGTTGGACGAGGGTGACCTGGGCGTTCATCACGGATACGTCCCACTCCGCCCCGCCGTCGCTTATCGGTTTTGAATCGCGTCTCAGAACTGGGTATCACGCGGGGGCGACGAGCGCTCCCGTATCGCCCGCGCGGCCGACTGCCGGACCGCCTCGGGCGTCATCTCGTGGTCGTGCTGATACACCTCGTCGTTCAACACATAGATGCACTCGCGTTCGTTACAGAGCGCGGCGACGTCCGCGCTCGACAGTGCCGGCGGCTGTTCAATCTCGGTCCCGAAGAGTTGGAACTGATCGCACACACGATCGTCGTAGAGCGCCGTTACACCGCCGATATCGTCGAATCTCGTCCACCAGCCGTAGGTCCACAGCCGGTGGCTGTCGATCCCGTCCGAGCGGATGACGTACTGCGGGATCGAGGCCCCGCCGCCACCGACGCGGACCAGACACGTCGAGGCGTCACCGGCGAAGCGAAGGGAGCCGTCAGTACCGGACCACGCGACGGCGCGCTCGAACGGTGCCCCCGAGAGGAGTCGCCCAGCGATCCGCCCGACGGTGCGAGAGTCGAGCGAGGAGGACGCCACGCCGATGCGAGCGCCGCGCTCGACGAACGCCTCGATGGCCTCGCTACCGGCGTCTAGGTCGCCGACGACCGACACCGCGCGCGCCGACACCGACGGTACGCTCGCCGGATCGAGAACGCCGTCGCGACAGACGAACCCGTGCTCGGTCAGCGGCGCGTCAATATGGACGAAGCCGTAGTCCGCGGCGAGCGCGGCCCTGACAGCCGCCGTCGTCGGGGCCGTGATGTCGATCATGAACGGTTCGGCGACCTCTCGGTGTTCCTCGCCGAGTAGGACCGCGGAGAGGGCGTCGCGCGCCGCGTCGTCGACGCCGAGGAGCGCGAATCGCTCCTCCGTGACGTCGTGTATCGGCTCAGAGAGCGCGTGTTCGAACCCCGCGACGGAGAGACGGGTCGCCCCGTCGGGAACGCGACCTCCGCTGTACCCGGTGAGGAGCGCACGATCGCTCGGCACGTCACGTCGATCCGTCGTCACCGGGACGAGGTCGCGCACGAGGTAGGGGAGGAGCGGGGCATCAGCCGGATCGTCACGCACCACTGCCGCGTAACGTGCGTCGGGGAGGTAGTTGGCGAACGCCGAGCGCGGGGCTTCGAGGTACTCCATGAGCTGCTCCACCATCGGCCGGTCGTAGAGCGCCGGTGGGTAGAAGGCGAGCGCGCCCGCGACCGCCTCGTACTCCTGGCGCGGAACGCCGTAATAGCCCGCCGTGCGGACGAGCGAGTCGAGGAACAGACAGCGTTCGAGGAGCCCCGTCACCGTCCGCGGTGCGACCGCCCCATCGCCGAGCGACTGGCGATAGCCGTTGTCGAGTCGGAGCTCGGGATCAGCCGACGCGACGACGTCCGCGCCGAGGTAGTACGAAAGCGGGGCGGCAGCGTAGAGCGAGGCGTACGTTTCGGGGACGGCGAGTGTCACACCCGTGTCCGGCCGCGAAAGCGACGACGGGATCGAGAGCTCGTCACCGCGCTCGATCCGCGGCGGGTGGCCCCGGAGCGTCGCCCACGAGCGCTCGGGCGACCACTCTTTCATCGGCGAGGCGAGGTACGGCAGCGCCTCACGCAGCGAGTTGGGATCGGCCGGCACCGTGATCGTCGTGTGTGGACGCTCGTGATACGAGCGGGCACCGATCGCGACTCGGGTCGGCTCCTCGAACGTCAGCGTCGCCGCCCCCTGTCCGTGGTGGTGCTCGGTGGACGCCTCGAACGCGGCGTCGAACACCTTCACGTAGAGCTTACAGGCCGCTTCGACGTCAACGTAGTACGTGCCGTGCGGGAAGGATACTGAGAGCTCGGAGAGTTGGGCCTTCTTTTCACCGCGTTCGTTGCGGACGCACGACCCGACGTTCGCGGGCATCGACAGCGTCGTCGCCTCGAAGGAGACCGCGGCGTCGACAGGGAAGAGGAAGCGTGCGCCCGACACCGGTTCGGGGTCGATCGACGTGTCGGCGGTGAGACGACACGTCGCGTCCATCACCCGGTCGTCGATCCGGAGCGTCTCCCCCGCCGCGTCGAACTCGATGGGACCTGCCCGCGTCACGACGTCCCGTAGCCCGTTGGACTATTTACATATCTCGGTTCGCGTGACGGCGGCGAGACGCATCGCTACGCGGTCGGGAGAAACGGAAGAGGGTGTCGCGTCAGTGGTCGTCCGCGTCCTCGTAGACCCAGGTCGCCTCGGCGGCGTCCCAGTCGACGAGTTCGTCCTCGTCGAAGAAGAGGGCGATCTCGCGCTCGTTCGCGCCCTCGTCCTCGTGGTCGCTGCCGTGGATGACGTTGTGCCCGAGGTCGTTCCCGAGGTCACCACGGATGGTGCCGGGAGCGGCCTCCTGCGCGTCCGTCGCACCCATCAGCTGGCGGACCTGCCGCGTCGCGTCCGCACCCTCCCAAACCATCGCGAAGACCGGCCCGGAGGTGATGAACTCGACGAGACCCTCGAAGAAGGGTTTGTCCTCGTGTTCACCGTAGTGTTCGTGGGCGAGTTCCTCGTCGATCTGCATGAACTTCCCGCCGACCATCTTCAGGCCCTTGTCCTCGAGACGGCCGACGATCTCGCCGATGAGACCGCGCTGGACGCCGTCAGGCTTGACCATCACGAATGTCCGCTCGTCGTGGTGGCTCATCTATTCGCCCTCGTTCGCCTGGCCCTCTTCGGTCCATTCGAGCTCGCGGGGCTCACGACCGAGGTCGGCGTTCTTCTCGCACTTCGACGAGCAGAAGTGAACGGTACGTCCGTCGTTGTAGACGAACATCGTGCCCGTGCCGGGCTCGATGTCCGCCCCACAGTAGTCACACTCTCGGGTCTGGGGCATTTACTGACCTCCGATGGAGTCGGCTTCGCGGGCCGTCTCACGCAGCTGGAGGACGTCACCGACCCGCGTGGGGCCGAGGACGTTGCGCGTGATGATGCGGCCCTGGTTGGAGCCTTCCTGAAGTCGACACTTCACCTGCATCGCCTCGCCGTGCATCCCGGTCTTTCCGACGACCTCGATGACCTCGGCGGACGTGGAGTCCTCCGTCTCCGATTCCTCGGCACTCATGGATTTACTTCAGCTCCTCGACCTTTGCGCCGATGTCCTCGACGTCCTCGTCGGCGTCGCCGGCGTCGACGACGGCCGCGGCGGCGGAGCCGACTTCGAGGCCGGCCGCGACGCCGAGTTCGTCCTGCGTCTCGACGAAGACGTACGGAACGCCCTTCTCCTCCGCGAGTTCGGGGAGGTGAAGGACGATCTCCTCGGGGGAGACGTCTTCGGCGATGATGACGAGGTCCGCGTTGCCGCGCTCGACGGCTTTGGTCGTCTCGTTGGTACCCTTCTTTACGCTACCGGTGTCACGGGCGACTTCGAGCGACTCGAGTGCTCGCTCTTGAAGATCGGCCGGGACGTCGTAGTCGACATAGACTGGCATTTTTATGTTCACCTACTCCCTCGGGTGGGCTTGCGCTCCATCGCCGACCGCGATTCCCGTGGCGACTCGAAGCATCATGACCCCCCGAAGGCTGTACAACCTATTCCGGATCCCGTAGTTAAAAACGCTTTCAAAGCAAGCCGGAATGCGAACGCGGAGCACGGGGCCGACGCCGGCCGCATGGAACGGTAACGCCCTTCGGGGTCGCGGGCGAACGAGGAACTAATGACCGTGGGAGAGACCGCCGCCGCGCTCCACGCGGAGGCCCGAGAGACGAACGAGCGCCGCCTTCTCGTCCTCGCCGACGAGACATCGACGGGGCTCGCAGACGCCGACACCTGTGGATCCGCCGACCGCGGGCTCGCCGCCGCCGCCGAGGCGCTCGATACCGCCGGGATTGAGCGCACCGAGACGACGCTCGTCGGCCACCGCGACGGCCTCGACTGCGAGCGCCTCGAACCGCGCGGGACCGGCGACCTCCTCGGCACCACGCGTGAAGCCGTCGTCTACGACGCGCGCGACGAGTGCCGACCGAACGCCATCGGTCGCGTCGCCGGCGCGGTCGACGGCGGCGGCCTCCTCGTCTTCGTCACGCCACCGCTCGACGAGTGGCCCGCGCGTCGCGATCGCTTCGATTCGGGCATGGCCGTCCCGCCCTTCGACGTCGCCGCCGTGTCGGGTCGCTTCCGTACGCGTCTCATCGACACCCTCCGCGCACACCGCGGCGTCGGGATCGTTGCCCTCGACGCGAACGGCGAGACGGTCGTCGACGACGGCTGCACGAACCCCGCGCCACGACTCCCGACGCCCGATCCCGCCGTGCCGGACGACCCGATCTTCCCCCACGAGGCGTACGAGGCCTGTCTCACGACGGACCAGGTCGCGGCCGTCCGCGCCTTCGAGGCGCTCTGTGATCCCGGTAATGCCGTCGTCTGCGAGGCCGATCGGGGTCGCGGGAAGACGAGCGCCGCCGGCCTCGCCGCCGCCAGCCTCGCCGCGGAGGGCTCGGACGTCCTCGTCACCGCACCGTCGTTCCGCGGCGTCGAGGAGCTCTACGCGCGCGCCACCGACCTGCTCGACACCCTCGGCGTCGCGCACGAACGACCCGAGCACACCCACATCGCACTCGCCGATGGTGGTGCGATCCGATACGCGAAGCCGCCCGAGGCCGTCGACGCGCTCGCCGACGCCGACGTCCTCCTTGTCGACGAGGCCGCTGCGCTCCCCGTCCGGCTCCTCAAACGCTTCCTCGACACCGAGCGGGTCGCGTTCACCACGACCGTCCACGGCTACGAGGGGGCGGGGCGCGGGTTCGACGTCCGATTCCGCGACATCCTCGCGGCGAGCGAGTTCGACGTGACCGAGACGCGTCTCGACGAACCGATCCGCTACGCCGCCGGCGACCCCGTCGAAGTCTGGGCGTTCCGTGCGCTCCTGCTCGACGCCCGGCCGCCCGTCGACCCGCTCGTCGCCGACGCGGAGGTGGCGAACTGCACGTATGACGCCCTCAGCAGTGACGCGCTCGCCGCCGACGAGAACCTCCTCCGCGAGACGTTCGGCCTCCTCGTCGCTGCGCACTACCGCACCGAACCCGACGACTTGGCCCGATTATTCGACGCGCCGAACCTCGACGTGCGCGCGCTTCGCCACGACGGGCACGTCGTCGCCGTCGCCCTCCTCGCACGCGAGGGCGGCCTCGACGCGGAGACGCGCGACGCGATGTACGTCGGCGAGCGCGTGAAGGGCAACATGCTCCCGGACGTCCTCACGAGCCAACTGCGCGACGCGGACGCCGCCAAGCCGGTCGGTACGCGCATCGTCCGGATCGCCACCCACCACGCGGTCCGCTCTCGCGGGCTGGGTTCCGCGCTTCTCGGGGGCATCCGCGACGAGTTCGACCATCGAGACTGGCTCGGCGTCGGCTACGGGGCGACGCCCGCCCTCCTGCGCTTCTGGGCGCGCAACGGCTTTTCGACCGTACACCTCTCGACGACGCGCAACGACGCCAGCGGCGAGTATTCCGTCCTGATGCTCGACTCACTGAGCGACGCCGGCGACGCGCTCGCCGACTATCACGAGTCGTGGTTCGCCGACCGGATCGCGGGCGTGCTCGCCGACGCGCTGACCGACCTCGACCTGGACGTCGCGCGCGCCGCGCTCGCCGCCTGCGACGCCGAACCGACGCCCGCCCTCACGGACGACGAGTGGCGCGTCGTCGCCGGCTCCGCCTACGGCTCCGCGATGTACAGCGTCGACCCCGAGCCCTTCCGCCGCCTCGCCGTCTGCGCGCTCGTCCGCGACGACGCACCCTCGCTCGTCGGAGCCGGGGGCGATGTCGACATCGACGATCGTGACGCCACCGTCGAGCGCCGCGAGCGCCTCTTCGTCCGGAAGCTCCTCCAATATCGCTCGTGGGACGCCGTCGCCGACGAGCTCGGCTACCACTCGACCGGCCAAGCGATGCGGGCGTTCGGCGACGCCCTGAAACCGCTCTGCGACGCGTGGGGCGGCGAAGCGGCCGCGGCCGAGCGCGCACGTCATGGGGACGAGTAGCCGATGGACGCTGCTGTCCTCCTCGCCGTCGGCGTACTCGGCATCGGGATGGTCGCCAGCGTCCTCCCGCTCCTGCCGAGCGGCCTCGTCTCGCTCGCGGGCGTCGGCCTCTACCGGTGGCACACCGGCGAACCCGGGATCGGCGTCCTCGCGGTCCTCGTCCTCCTCTGTCTCGTCGCACTCGCAGTCGACTGGTTCGGCGGCGCGCTCGGCGCGAGCGCCGGCGGCGCATCCATTCGGACGACGCTCCTCGCCGCCGTCGTCGGGCTCCTCTGTCTCCCGCTCGGCGGGCCGATCGGCGTCCTCCTCGGCGTGTCCGTAACCGTCCTCGCCCTCGAGTATTATCGCCATGGCGATGCCGAAGCGAGCCTGCGGAGCGCCGTCGCGGCGACGGTCGGCGTGCTCGCCTCCGCGGCCGTGCAGTTGGTCTGCACGGGCGTCGTGCTCGCGGCAGTACTGGTCGTCGAGTTCGCGTAGAAAAAAGCGGGCGACTGCGACGCGTGGCGGAGCCTGCTACTGGGCCTACTGATGGGCGTAGTACGCGACGGTCTCGTCGTCCTCCGCGCGGTCGTAGCGCGCGAAGCCGACGCGGACGAACTGCGCGAGGTCGTTCGGCTCGTAGTCGGCGTACCCCGGTTCGGCGTAGCCGTAGACGTCGCCGTCCATTTGGCGCAGCCGGACGGGCACGCTGTGCTCGGCGGGGACCCAGTGGATCACGTCGACCCCCTCCTCGCGGACGACGTTGATGTCGTCGTCGGTGTAGACGAACGAATCGCCGTCGAAGCGGACGGGGCCATACCCCTTGAGCCAGACCCGATCGCCCGAATCCGGAACGTCCGCGGTTTCGACGAGTACCGCGTCGCCCACGGGGATGTCGCGCTCGCCGCGCTCCTCGTGGTTCGGGTGGACCGGGGGGTGGGCGGCGTCCGGGCCGCCCTCGATGGCGATTTCGGTGGCCGCGTAGTCGGCCTCGGCGTCGTCGGTGCGCGCCGCGAACCCGTTGCGAACGAGAAACGCGCGCGGGGTCTCGTCGTCGATTAGGTCGCGATTGTTCGCGTAGATCGAGGACATCGCGAGGTCGACGTCGGAGGTCGAGGTGCCGAGTTCGACCATCGCGTCCACGATGGCCTGCCCGCGGATCCCGCGGCGGCGAACGCTCTTGAGCGTGGGCGCGCGCGGGTCGTCCCAGCCGTCGAGCTCGCCGGCCTCGATCCGCTCCTTGATCGTCGACGTGCTCATCTTCACGTCGTAGGCATCAACCTGGACGTGGCCCCAGTGGACGACCTCCGGGTACTCCCAGTCGAAGTAGTCGTAGACGAACGCCTGGCGCTTCGCGGAGTCCTGCAGGTCGATCCCGCGGACGATGTGCGTGATGCCGAGCAGGTGGTCGTCGATCCCGGACTGGAAGTCGAGCATCGGCCAGCAGCGATAGTTGGCGGCCTCCTCACGCGGATGTGGCGTGTCGACCATCCGGAAGGCGACGAAGTCGCGCAGCGCGGGGTTCTTGTGCTCGATGTCAGTCCGCACGCGGAGGACCATCTCTCCCGAGTCGTATTCGCCGTCGATCATCGCCTCGAACTCGTCGCGGACGACGCCGGGGTTCTTCTCGCGGTGCGGGCAGGCCTGCCCGTCGTTCTTCAGCTCGGAGAACGCCTCCCCAGTGCAGCTACATGTGTATGCGCCGCCGCGGCTGATGAGTTCGCGCGCGTGCTCGTAGTAGGTCTCCATCCGGTCGCTGGCCGTCACGACCTCGTCGGGTTCGAAACCGAGATAGTCGATGTCGTCGAGGATCGCGTCGTAGGCGTCGAGATCCGGGCGCTTCGTCTCCGGGTCCGTGTCGTCGAAGCGGACGCACATCCAGCCGTCGTAGCGCTCCTTGTACGTCCCGATGACCGCGGGCATTCGGGCGTGACCGAGGTGCCACGGGCCGTTCGGGTTCGGCGCACAGCGCATCCGGATCTCGTCGTAGTCGTCGGCGTGCGGGAGGTCGGGCAGCGGATGCTCCTCTTCCTCGTCCTCCGCCTCGAGTTCGGCGAGCCGATCGGGGGCGATCTCCTCGAGGCGCGCGCGTTTCTCGGCCTCATCGAGCGCGTTCACCTCGTTCACGACGGGCGCGACGACGCCCGACACCTCGTCGCCGTGCTCGCGGAACTCGGGGTTCGCACCCATCAGCGGGCCGAGGATCGCGCCGGTTTGGGCGTCGCTCCCGTGTTTCAGCGCGTTGAACAGCGCGTTCGCCTCGGCCTCCCGTCGGATCCGCTTCCGGAGGTCCTCGTCCATTGCCTCTCGCTTACCGGGGTACGAGGAAATTCGTTTGGGTTCACGTCGCGGCACGTCGGCGAGGACGCCGCAAGACAGAGCACGAAAGGCGCGCCGTCTGCCGCTGCCACAGCGCCTTACCTGCTCCTCGATCAAGGACGGGTATGGTCACGAACGAGAGCGACACGTTCGACATCGGCGGCGAGTACACCGTCCACCGACTCGGTTTCGGCGCGATGCGCATCACCGGCGAGGACGTCATCGGTCGCCCCGAGAGCGAACCGAACGCCCGCGACGTGCTCCGGCGCGCGGACGAGCTCGGCGTCGACTTCATCGATACCGCCGACTCCTACGGCCCCGCCGTCTCCGAGCGCCTGATCGGCGAGGCGCTCGATACGACCCGCGACGACCTCGTCGTCGCCACGAAGGCTGGACTCCTCCGCAACCGTGAGGGCGAGTGGCTCGCGCACGGCGAACCCGACTACATCCGCAATCAGGTCCTCACGAGCATCGACCGCCTCGGCGTCGACTCCATCGATCTCTATCAGTTCCACCGTCCCGACCCGGATACGGACTACGAGGCGTCGATCCAAGCGTTCGCGGAACTGCAGGACGACGGGCTCGTCGATCACGTCGGGATCTCGAACGTCTCCGTCGAGCAGCTCGAACTCGCACGCGACCACGTCGACGTCGCGACGGTGCAAAACGAGTACAACCTCGGCAACCGCGAGCACGAGGCCGTCCTCGAGGCCTGTGAGGAGTACGGTATCGGCTTCATCCCCTACTTCCCCGTTGGGGCCGGCGGCTTCGACGACGCGGCCCGCGACGCTGTCGAAACCGTCGCAGAGCGCCACGACGCGAGCGTCTACCAGGTCGCGCTCGCGTGGCTCCTCGATCACAGCGACGTCACCCTCCCGATTCCTGGAACGTCCAGTATCGCCCACCTCGAGCAGAACGTCGGCGCGAGCGAACTCGCCCTCACCGACACGGACCGCGAGGCGCTCGACGTCGAATAGGGACGCGACGACTCCACGACCGGGGCGAGGGTGTTCCGCGCGTAGTTCGCCGTGAAATACGGCTATCCTCGCGGCGATAGGCCAAAAACACGACCGAGACGCGATCATCGGGACCAAGTTCGACCTCTCGGAGGCCCACCTCGACGAACTCGAAGCCGGCATCCAGCACGATCAGTACAGCGACGTCGAGATGCGCATCACCACCCCAATTTCATCGATCAGGTCGAGGACCGCCTCACCGCCCTTAATTCCGTCAAGAGCGTCGCACTCGACACCGACAGCGGTACCGACACCCAGCGGCGTCGAATCGAGCGACTGAGTGGCCCACTGCGGGGCCACCACACCCCACCGATGCAAGTGTTCCGAACGACCTTTTGCCAGCGCGGGCTATAGTGACTAACGCAACTTCTGAATGAATCCGTCGAGGTGATTTTCGATCCACGAGCCTGCGAAACTCA